>NZ_JAGQCQ010000023.1:0-20902 GCF_024346275.1 Cyanobium sp. BA20m-p-22 | reverse complement strand
GTAACGACAAAGACGCGGGCATGACAAAGCTCCAGAGCTGAACCGGAGCCCTGTTGTCGCGCGTTGAGACCCGCCTATGTAGTTGCGCGGACCCGCCTACCTAATTGTCGCCGTGCAGTGATCGGAGTGGTTCCCTTCACAGCCCGTGCTGGCCTTGCCAGTCGGACTTGCCACGCCCCGTAATAACACGGTTCAAAGCTCAATTTATACGCTTTGCCTTAATACTGCCTTGTTTTAGGCACTGCTTGCACCGCCTGCGAATCAATGTGTGGCAAGTTGCCGCATTAGGCGCAGCCAAGCCGATTTGCATTTTGAGCCCCTCGCCGCCGCCTCTCCCCCAGCCCATGCTGAAGGCTCCAGGGGCTCGTCAGATCGAAAAGTTGACAGGCTGGACCCCAGCTGAGCACGTGCAGAATCCAGATCTCTTTGATGGCGCCATCCTTGCTGCGGATCGCGCCTGTGTGGCAACGGCGCGCCATGCAGGCGGATCGGCAGCCCGCATTTGGAATTCATTGATGGTTTGTGCCGAGACCATGCTTGCTAGCATGAGCCACATGGATGACGTTAAAGTGATTGTTGCAGGTGAGAGCTATGAAATGCTTCACTATGCAGCCCACGGGCAAGGCAAAGCAGGTTCAGGCCTCGTCCAATAATTCAGCTATAATGGAGGTTGCTGAAGCCGCCTACAAGCAATGAAATAAATTATCCATAGATACCGCTCATCTTCTTTGATCCATGGCGGATATATTGGCATCGCCTTTGTTCATGTATTGCTGCTGATTGCTGCGATTGTCATCCTGTTCCGGCCGCTCAGAGTTCGTTGCGTCTGAGGGTGTCCCCGGTCTCTTGTCATTGCTTGCGGTTGTTTTTCTGATGCCAGATCCCATGAATCCTTTTTTTGTTGTTGATTCGCTTAAATCTTTTGGGGATGCCTGTGTAGATCTTGAACATGCTGTTGTGGCCCATGGTTTTGGGGTCCTGGCTGTGCACGACCTGGCTGAGACTCTGCGCAGCAAAGGCCTCAGCTTCCCTGAGAGCTGCCGGGTGTTCGAGGTGTGCAATCCCCAGCAGGCGGCCAAGGTGCTGGCGGCCGACATGTCCCTCAATATGGCTCTCCCTTGCCGCATATCGGTCTATACCGAAGCCGGGCAAACCCGCATTGGCATGATTAAGCCTGAGCCCATGCTCAGCATGCTCTCGCAGGATCCTGAGCTTTTGGCGGTGGCCAAACAGGTGGAGGCCTCCACCATGGAGATAATCCAGGCAGCGGCCATGATGGGCCCGACCACCATCTCCCCCAGCTGAGGCCAAGGCCATAGCCCTAAGCGGTGACCAAGCGCCCCAGGCCTGGCACTCGCTGGCGTTGTTGCTCCCAGCTGAGTGCATCGCGCACGATTCGCTCCAGATCGGAATAGTGCGGCTGCCAATGCAGCAGTTGACGCGCCTTGGCTGCGTCGGCCACCAGGGCCGGTGGATCGCCCAAGCGCCGGCGGCCGATCTTCACGGTTATCGGCCGTCCGCACACTCGCTCCACGCAATTGAGCACCTCACGCACCGAATAGCCAACTCCAGTGCCTAGATTGAAATCGGTGCTGGCGCCACCGGCAATCAGGTAATCGAGAGCAGCGATATGGGCGGATGCTAGATCCCGCACATGGGTGAAGTCGCGAATGGCACTGCCATCGCGCGTCTCGAAATGATCACCATGAATTATAAACGGTTTTCCTTCCAATGCTGCTTCGATAGCCAGCGGAATCAGATGGGTTTCATGTTGACGGCATTCGCCGCAGCCATTTTGTGGATCTGCTCCTGCGGCGTTGAAGGAGCGCAGGATCACCGCTGGGAAGCGGTAGCGCTGGGCCAGATCTTCAAGCATCCACTCCATTGCTAGCTTGCTACGGCCGTACGGATTAATTGGCGTTCGGGTGCTGAGCTCCGCAATTGGCAAGGCTGGTGGTATGCCAAACACCGCGCAGCTGGATGAGACAATAACTGCCGGAGGCGATTGGGGTCGATAGGCTATTGCTTCCTCGAGTAGTCCTAGGGCGTCGACCGTATTGATCCGGTAGTAGTGATTTGGCTGCTCATTTGATTCACCCATGTTGGCGAGAGCTGCGAAATGCAGAATCGCATCGACCCGGTATGCCTTCAGCACGGATCGCAGCAGCGAACGATCGGACAGATCCCCCAGGACCAGCGGCACGTTGTGTTGTAACACCAGCTGGCTAAAGCCGTGGCTGAGGTTGTCGAATACGACTGGCTGGTATCCAGCCAGTTTTAGGGGTGCAAGCACCGAGGACCCCAGGTAGCCAGCGCCACCCGTCACGAGCACGATGGTCATCAGTGGATGCCCCCACTCTTACGGACGCCTAATTGACTCCATGCTGGGAGGATTAATTTAGTGGTTGCGCCATTATGGCTATTGCTGGCTAGGTAGATCAATATTTGGCTCCCCATGGGCTTGGTTTTCTTTGGCTCGTCGTCTTTGAACAGTTGATCTGTAATACGCATAAATTAAGTGGTTGATCCACCAAATCCTATGGATTTCTTTTGCCCTTGTAATCTTTTATGCGATCAAGCTGCCAATCTGCTGCGCGCCACAGCAGTTTGCTGCGTGCGGCAATTCATCGGTAGAGATGTTATATGAATCTCTAGGGCTGAGGGAAGGTGTATGCAGATGAAACCTTGCCCCCTTTTGATCGGCCCTGAGTAGCCGGCCCGGTGTGTCTAACCAATTAACTTTCTAACCAATTAACTTTGATCTGTTTGCCAGGCCCGCTCCCGTGCCCGTCGCCCCCTCCCCGCACTACATGCCCCTGGCGGCTGGCCAGGCCCGCCAGTTGCTCAAGGCCCTGGCCGATCCGATCCGCATCCAGGTGGTTGAGGCCCTTGGCGGTGGCGAGCGCTGTGTCTGTGAGCTCACGGCCGAGCTTGGGCTGGCCCAGTCGAAGTTGTCCTTCCATCTCAAGGTGATGAAGGAGGCTGGCCTGATCGAGGCCCGCGAGGAGGGCCGGTGGACCTATTACCAGCTCCAGCCCGAGCTGCTTGGCCAGCTGGGTGCATGGTTGGCCTCCTTGGCATGTCAAGCAAGCCGGATACCGGCATTGACATGCGGGAGTTCATAGCCTCCCGATGATTTGTTTGCTCTATGGCATCTGCCCTCTCCCTGGGGAAGGCCTGCGGGCCGGTTGCCCTGCCCCTGCTGGTGCTGTCGTTGGCCGTTTTCACCATCGGCTTTGATCGATGCGCCTTTTGGTGGCGGTGGTGGCGCCGTGGCCGGCGCCCCTGGCGGGAGTTCGGCGCCGCGATGGCCCAGGCGCCTTCGCCTGAGGCGCGCCGCGCTGTGCTCGAAACCTGGGAAAGGCAGATGGCCTGGGGTGAACCCCTGCTGCAGGCGGCCGTGGTGCTGGCGCCCCTGCTGGGCCTAATTGGAACCACGGCAGGGCTGATGGCCGTGCTGAGGCAACTGGGCCCCCAGTTGCTGTTGCCGGCCAACGCACCCCTGGCCGGCTACGGCGATGTGTTGCTGCCCACCCTGCTGGGATTGCAACTCACCTTTGTGGCGTTGGCCCTGTTGCTGCTCAACCAGGGCCTGCGCCAGTGGCAGCTGGGCCTTGGCGCAAGCATTCAGCCATGAAGTCGCCAGTGCTGGAGGCCAACTGGCTGACGCTGCTGCTGGTGCCCCTGGCGGCCTGCACCATCACGGTGCTGTTTGCCGTTGCGGCCCTGCCGGCCCTGCTGCTTGCGCCCGACCCCACGCCTGCTGCCGAATCCGTTGGGGCCCCCGGCGAGACCCTGGCTTTGGCCCTCACAGGCCAGGGCAGCTGGATCCTCAACGGCATGCCCCTGACCTCAACCATGGTTGCCCGGGTCCTGAGGGCTCGGCCGCGCAGCGTTGTCGCCCTGCGCTTCCAGCCCTCTGGAGCCTTGAGCGCTGCCCAGGTGGCAGGCTCCCTGGCCTGGTTGAAGCAGCACTCAACCCTGCCGGTTCGGTTTGAGGCGCCGCCGGTGGCTCGATGAACAGGCCCCTACTGCTCCAGGCCCTGGCCCATGGGCTGCTGGCTACTGCCCTCTGCGGCCTGGCCCTTGGCCTGGTGCTGCTGCCCCAGCAACGGCGGCTGCAGCGTTCCCTGGCTGAGGGGGTGATCAGTCTCAATGTCGCCGCCGACGGCCAGTTGAGGCTGCTGAACCAACCCATCGCCGCCGCCGAGCTCCCCGGCCTGCTGGCCGAGCAGGTCCGGCGGCGCAGGCCGGTCCGCCTGCGGCTCGTGCCCGATCCCGATACCCCCTGGGCTGAGGTGCGTCGTCTCCTCAGCCAGCTCGACTCCTTGCCCCTCTTCCTTGAAATCCAGCTTCCTGCCCCTGCCGCCGCGGCTGGCTGACCCCCGGGTCCGTCGCTGGGGTACCGCCCTTCTGGCTGCCTTGGCCCTGCAGCTGCCGATCCTGCTGGCCCTGCAGGCTGGCTGGCCGGAGGCCCGCCGGCCTCGCCGCCCTGCGCGGGTCGATGACACCCCGATCCTGTTGAGCTGGAGTCGCCCTGCCCCGTCAGCTACACCGGCGGCCTCCCTGAACACCATTCCCCTGCAGGGCCTCCTGGCCCTGCCGCCGCCGCCGCCCGCCGCCCTTGTCCCGCCGCCGACCAGCACGCAGGCGGCTCCTGCGACCCAGTCCTCTTCTCGGTACTCCTCCCAGCCCTCACCTCTGCCCTCCTTCCCGCCCTCCCCCCTGCCCCGCCAGCCCGGTGAAGCCTTCCTGCTGGCCAGGCAGGTGGCCGCGGGGGGCCAGCCCGGTGAGGCTTCCGCCGGCTTGGTCGCGGTGCAGCGGCGCCAGTGGTGGTTGCTTCCGGGCCAGGAGAAGGCCCTGCTCTCGATCTGGGCTGCTGCCAAGGAGCAGCCCCTGCCGGCTGGCCTGGGTTCCCAGCCCCAGGGGATTGAGATTCGCAGTGTGGCTCCCGCGGCCGCCGAGCCCCTGGCCCTCGGCGACTTGCACGGCCGCTCGATTCGCCTTGGCAACGAGCTCTGGCTGCTGTGGCGCCAGGGCTCGATCCTCTGGATCCTGCGGGGGGGCCAGGCCCCATAGGCCGGCGCCGGCTGGGGATCGTCACAGGCTCTAGATCAGTGGGGGCGCAGGCGTCCGGCCAGGGCGGCCAGCAGAAACACCGCCGCCATCAGCAGGTAGCCCACCGCCCAGAGCGAGCCCACTCCCCAGCCCACCTGCAGCACCGTGTCTGCCTGGGTGAACCGCCAGGCATGGATGACGCCAAACCAGGAAAAGCCTGCCGCCACGGCCGCAGCCAGGCTTGCAGCCAAAAAGCGCTGCTCAATCACGTAGACGAGCATGGCCGCCAACAGCATGGCGGTGATGATCTGGCCCTGTTCGAGGGCAAAGGCGCCCGCCGCCCACACGTCCGCCTGGCGCAGGGGCTCCAGCAGGGCAGGCCCGAACGGCTGGAGCCCACTGCCGGCCCCGCCGGCCCTCAGCCCAGCCTTGAGCAGCAGGGCTCCCCAGCCGGCCAGACCCGGCAGCAGGCCCAGGGCCACCGCGGGAGCATGGGCACTGGGTGTGGCCTGGAACGCCTGGGCGGCGATCACCAGGCCGATGTAGAGCACGATCGCCATGCCCGCCTCAATTGGCACCAGCTGGGACACCACGCCAAATAGGCCCAGCAGGCAGGCGATGGCCATCACCACCCCGTTCAGCCAGGAGTAGCCGATGCGGGCGCCCATGGCTTTCCAGCCCGGATGGCCGATGTAGATCGTGGTCGGAAAACACGAACCCAGCGCGGCCGCCGCAATCGTGCCGATGCCGTTGATCAGCATGGAGCTGCGCACGGGATAGCGATCTCCGGCGGCCTCGGCGCTTTCGATGTTCTGGAGCGAGCCGAGCAGGTTGAAGAGCCCCATCGGCACGATCACCCCAAGCCAGGGCACCAGTTGGCCGCGGGCCTGCCACAGGGCCCCCAGCTCCAGATGGGGAAGCTGCAGGCCCACCTGGGCCACCTGGTTGCTCCAGGTCTGGGGATCGAGCTTGATCAGGCCTGTCCCCCAGGCCAGCGCCATGCCCACCAGCACAGCCAGCAGCCCACCTGGGATCGGCAACTGCAACCGGCCGTAATAGGTGGCCAGAATTACCGCCAGCACCGTGAGCCCCACCACCGGTTGGGCATAGGTGCGCAACAGAAAACCCAGGGCGATGTAGCCCAGTGCAATCCCCGCCAGGGTGGAGAGCAGGGCGGCTCTGGGTAGCCACCGCCTGAGCAGTTGGGCGCAGAAGGCACCACTGGCCTCGATCAGACCCGAGCCCAGGCAGGCCACCAGGCCCGCCTGCCAGGAAAGTTGCACGGCAGCGGCCTCATCCAGCCCCGCCGCCAGGGCCGCCAACTTCACCGGCAACATCACCAGGAACACATAGGCAAACAGGCTCACCGTGTTGATGCCGTAGGGGAGGGCAGTGCGGTCGCTGCGGCCCTCCAGGCGGGCCAGCCGGTAGGCCTGCACGGCGTAGGCCCCATTCCCCACCAGCAGGCTGATGCCGGTGGCGGGCAAAATTGTGCCGAGGAGCAGGGTGTCTGGATAGCCGAGTACGCCGCGGCATAAACCCAGGATCAACAGGATCTGGATCAGGTTGTCCAGCCCCAGGCCCAGGAAACCGTCCAGGTCTCCAGCCACAAACCAACGGGGTGCGCTGACACTTGCGGTGCCAGTTGGCAGGGAATTACTCATGGCCACCAGATTGGCAGGTGCGGTCCGCCGGGCCCTAACCGACCCTTAAACACGGGACTACCGGGCCTTTGCCTGGTGGGGCGGGGCGTTCCATAGCGTTCTGGAAATCCTGGGACTCGCTCGCGATGGTGTTTACGCCTTCCCTCCAGCCGGGTCGCAGCGACAGTGTCCGCGAGCTGCTCGAGGCCAGCTACGAGAAACGCAGCCTGGTGCACCTCGCCGCGGGCAGCCAGGTGCCCCTGCTCAAGCGCAGTATCTGGCTGGTGGTGCGCGGGATGGTCAAGCTCAATGCGATCACCATCCACGGCGACGAGCTCCTGCTTGGCCTGGCCGGCCCCAACGAACCCTTTGGCGATCCCCTCACCAACGTGGATGCCTATTCGGCAACAACGCTGGTGAGTACGGATCTGCTCTGCGTGAGCTGTGAGGAAATCCAGCGCTCTCCCCACCTGGCCATGGGGCTGCTCCAGGGCATGGCGGCCCGCTACCGCCAGTCCGAGGCCCTGCTTGCCCTGCTGGGCCTGCGGCGAATTGAGGAGCGGGTGCGCGGTTTCCTCGAGTTGCTCACCAACGACTACGGCCAACCCTGTGAGGAGGGGCTGCGGCTCGACATCAAACTCACCCACCAGGAGCTCGCCAGTGCGCTCAGCACCACCCGGGTCACCGTGACCCGCATCCTGGGCACCCTGCGCGAGGAGGGCTGGCTCCACATCGATTGCCAGAGGCGTCTGGTGGTGCGTCACCTTCCCAAGCGTCGATAACCCCGGCTTTTGCGCCGGGCCGGTGAGAATGGGGCCATGCAGCCTTCCTTGCTCGTCGTCGAAGACGACGAAACGATTCGCGAGACAATTTGTGAGGCCCTTGAACTGGAGGGTTTCGTTGTGCGGCCCTGCGCCAACGGTCGCGATGCCCTTCAGCTCCTGCAGCGGCCCGCCGATGTCAAGGGGTTCGATCTGGTGGTGCTCGATCTGATGCTGCCCGGGCTGGGGGGCCTGGATATTTGCCGCCAGCTGCGCCAGCACAGCAACCAGACCCCCATCCTGGTGGTGAGCGCCCGCGACACGGAAACCGATCGGGTGCTGGGCCTGGAGGTGGGTGCTGACGACTACCTGGTCAAGCCCTTTGGCATGCGGGAGCTGGTGGCCCGTTGTCGGGCCCTGCTGCGCCGCTCCACCAGCCATATCGCCCGAGATCGGGTGCTGGAGCATGCCAACCTCCGCCTCTTCCAGGAGGAGTGCCGGGTCACCCGGGATGGCCTGGAGGTGAATCTCTCCCCGAAGGAATACCGCCTGCTGGAGCTGTTCATGCTCAACCCCAGGCGGGTCTGGAGCCGCGACCAGCTGCTGGAGCAACTCTGGGGAATTGATTACTTCGGCGACAGCAAAACCGTCGACGTCCACATTCGCTGGTTGCGCGAAAAGCTTGAAGCCAGCCCCTCGGCTCCGGTGCACCTGGTGACGGTGCGGGGCTTTGGCTATCGCTTTGGCTAGTTTTGATTTGGCTAGTTTTCTGCTGGCCTTCGGGCTCGGGGCGGCCCTGGGCTGTTTGGCTTGCCTGCTGATTCTTCTCTGGCGCCAACGCGGTGGGCTGAGCCGGCGATTGCCCCGGGCTAGGCAGCTGCTGAGCTGGCTGGATTCCTCAGCTACCGGCTGGATCCTGCTGGATCAGGCTGGCAACATCGGCCACATCAACCCCAGGGCGGAGGAGCTGCTCCAACTCGATGCTGGCAGGCTGCTGGTGGGGCAGCCCTTCGTTGAAATCTGTGACGACCCCGCCCTGGTCGGCAGCATCAGGATCGCCCGCCGCCAGGACAGGCCCCAGCGACTGGAATGGCACACCGGCAGCCACGACCTCGACGTGATGGTGGTTCCCGGCCGGGTTGGCTGGCTCGGGGTGCAGCTGCAGAGCCGTCGTTCCCTCGATGCCCAGCTGCAACAGCAGGAGCGCTGGGTGAGCGATGTGGCCCATGAGCTCAAAACACCGCTCACGGCCCTGTTGCTGGTTGGCGACAGCCTGGCCGGCCAGGTCACCAGCCAGAACGTGCGACTGGTGGAGCGCTTACAGCGGGAATTGCTGCGGCTCCAGGAGCTGGTTGGCGATCTGCTCGAACTTTCGCGCCTGGAGAACAGCCTGCCGGGTACGGCCCAGCGCACTGGCCTGGTGGACCTGCCCTCCCTGGTGCAGCAGGTGTGGGCCAACCTGCGCCCCCTGGCCGACCCGCGCGGAATCCGGCTCGAGTTGCAGGCGCCGGCCCAGCTGCAACTGCGCGGTGACAGTTCCCGGCTACATCGGGCCCTGCTCAACTTGCTGGACAATGCCCTTCGCTATAGCCCCGATGGCGGGGTGGTGCGGGTGAGCATCGACAGTCGCGCTGAATGGTGCCAGTTGGGTGTAACAGACCAGGGCCCGGGCCTCAGCGAAGATGATCTGGCCCATTTGTTTGAACGCTTCTACCGGGGCGATCCCTCCAGGGCACGCAGTCAACGCATCGGCAGTGGCCTGGGCCTGTCGATTGTGCAGCAGATTGCTGCTACCCACGGTGGCCGCATTCAGGCCAGTAATCAGCCCCAAGGCGGTGCCCAGTTGGAACTTATCCTGCCTGGGGTGATTGGTCCAGGCCATTGCTAATTGCAACGGCCTCTCGCCCAACTGGCCCCGCAGAGGTCGATTCCGCATTGACGGGTGGCTAGTTTGATTGTTATTGATTCGAAGATCATGCATTTCTGGGCTCCCGAGATAGATCCATCCCATCCGATGGACTGCACCCAGGCCGAGCGCTATGCACTTAAGCGCCTTGGTGACTGCACATTTGTGGCGATTGCCGGCGAAGATCAGCGCTTGGTGGACGTGGGCAGCACCACAGAGGCCTATCTGTTTCATACCCATGAAGCGGCCCTGCGGGCAGCCAATGAGCTCAATCGGGGCGGTCGCGGGCCCATTGATGTCGTCAAGATTGAGTGGGAGCCGGCCTGAATCAATTCCGGCTTGGCTCCATTCCTCGTGAACTGATGTCCATGTCGCGATTTGGCGAGCTGCTGCGGGCGGCGAATAACTTCAAGCTGCTGGCGGCGATCGGCCGCAGTGGCGGTGAGCTCAGTTCGGTTGCCGATCTGCTCGACAACATGATCGACAGTCCCCAGATGTTGGATTCGGTTCGCCGCTTCCGGGCCGTGCCAGGCGGCGCAGCAATGCTTGAGGGGCGCTACCCCCCGCTCCAACCGGACATTGATGGGTTGATCCAGCTGCCCGAGGGCAGTCTGGGCAGGGTTTATGCCGAGCTGATCCGCCGGCTCAACTACGACCCGGAATTCTTCCGCCCGCGTCCAACCAGCAGCGAGGCCCAGTGGCTCACCCAGCGGGTCGCCACCACCCACGACATCCACCACGTGGTGGCGGGCTTTGGCACCATGCCCGCCGGAGAGAGTGGGGTGCTGGCGATTACCGCCGCCCAGCTCGGTTTTCCGGCCTACGTGCTGCTCACCACGGCCGCCCAACTGGCCAGCTTCCGCTTTCAGACCGACCGTTTTGAGGAGCTCAGCTGCGCCGTGGCCCACGGCATGGCGATCGGCCACCAGGCCCAGTGCCTGCTGGCGGCCCGCTGGGAGGAGGGTTGGGAGCGCCCCGTCAGCGAGTGGCGCCAGCAGCTCGGCATTAGCGACCCCGCCGATGGCCGCCCCTACGGCCTGGTGTGACGGACACCTTCAAACCCAGGTGGTGCCAAACAGCCATTCCTAGGCTGGCCAGCGGACCCGGTCTCCCGGTCTGCCCCATTCCCGCACCGATCGGATGACCAGCATCTATGCCGACAACAGCCTCACCATTGGCAAAACCCCTTTGGTGCAGCTCAACCGGGTGACCCAGGGATGCGGGGCCCGGGTGCTGGCCAAGATCGAGGGCCGCAATCCCGCCTTTTCGGTGAAGTGCCGCATTGGGGCGGCCATGATCTGGCGGGCGGAGCAGGAGGGCCTGCTGGGGCCGGGCAAGGAGCTGGTGGAGCCCACCAGCGGCAACACGGGCATCGCCCTGGCCTTTGTGGCGGCGGCCAAGGGCATTCCGCTCACCCTCACCATGCCTGAAACCATGAGCCTGGAGCGGCGCAAGTTGCTCACGGCCTATGGCGCCAAGCTGGTGCTCACCGAAGGGCGCATGGGTATGGGCGGTGCGATCGGTGCCGCCAAGGAGATGGCAGCCGCAGATCCCGACCGCTACGTGCTGCTGCAGCAGTTCTCCAATCCAGCCAACCCCCAGATCCACCACGACACCACCGGCCCGGAAATCTGGAGCGACACCGACGGCCAGGTGGATGTGCTGGTGGCGGGCGTGGGCACCGGTGGCACCATCACCGGCGTCAGCCGCTACATCAAGGAAACCCTGGGCAAGTCGTTGCTGGCGGTGGCGGTGGAGCCCAGCAACAGTCCGGTGATCTCCCAGGCCAAGGCCGGCCTGGAGCTCAAGCCCGGACCCCACAAGATCCAGGGCATCGGCGCCGGCTTCGTGCCGGCCAACCTCGATCTCGATCTGGTGGATCGGGTGGAAACCGTCACCGACGCGGAAGCCGTGGCCATGGCCCGCCGTCTGATGAAGGAGGAGGGCATCCTGGCTGGCATCTCCTGCGGCGCCGCCACTACCGCTGCCCTGCGGCTGGCCCGGGAGGATGGTTTTGCTGGTCAGACAATCGTGGTGGTGTTGCCCGATTCCGGTGAGCGTTACCTGAGTTCGGTGTTGTTTGAGGGGGTGTTCAACGAGCAGGGGCTGGCCCCCAGCTGAACTCCGCCTTATAACGACTGTGGCCTGTGTCGCAAGCTGACTTGGTTGAAGTCAATGCCCAGCCTCTCCCAGCGCCCCCCACACCGGAGCTGACGCCAGAGGTTCTGGAGTTGCCAGCTGAGCAGATTCTCGAAGCCATCCCCCAGGCAAGCCCGGCTCCCCTGGCTCCTCCTGCTGCAGAGCCTGGCCTGCCCCTCCAGTTTCTCAACCAGCTGCTGCAAAAGCTCGGCGCCGCCCGGCTCCAGTCGCTCGCGGATCTGTTGCCAGCGGCGCGCCTGCTGCTGCTGGCGGGGCTGGCAGGTATGGCTCTGCGCCTAACAGGCGCCACCCTTGGGGCGATCAACGAGATTCCCTTGCTGGGGGGGCTGCTGGAGCTGGTGGGCCTGGTGGCCGTGCTCAATTTTCTGGCCCGAAATGCCTTTAAGCAGCAGAAGCGAGCTGAGCTGCTCGAGCGCATCCGCAAACTCCGCAACGATCTCCTGGCCTGAACTAACCTGGCAGGCTCAGTGGATCTGATCAGCCTCCCAGTCGCTGGGGCCGATCACAAACAACACGTCCCCCTGTTGGAAGGACAGCTCGCCCGGCGGGTTGCCGATCGTCTCCTCCTGGCGCGTCACCGCCAGCACCGTGATTCCGTGTTGCCTGCGCAGGCCACTGGTGGCAATGGTGCTGCCGAGCAGGGGCGAGCTGGACCCCAGTCGCAGGCTTTGGGTCGCCAGGTTGGGTACCGTCACCCGCAGGTCGTGGACGGTGGTGGCCTCCCTAGCCAGGCCACGGGTCATGCTCCGCCACTCGCCCCGCACATCGCCGATCAGGTTCTTGATGTCTTCCCGGGGTACCAGCATCCGCGCCAGCACCCTGGAGAACACCTCGATCGACACCTCCAGCTCATCGGCGATCACCTCGTCGGCCCCCAGGGCCATCAGGGCCTCCACCTCGCGTAGGTAGCGGCTGCGCACCAGGATGTAGGCGTTGGGGGCGACCCGCCGGCAGAGCTCCACCACCCGCCGGGCTCCGGCTGGATCGTCGATCACCACCACAATGGCCCGGGCCGCTTTGGCCTGCACCAGCTCCAGGATCGGTGGCTGGCTGGCGTCGCCGTAGTGGATCGGTTCCCCCTGGCCCAGAGCTTCCTTAACGATGCCCGCATTCACTTCCACCACCGCGTAGGACACATTGCTGCGGCGGGCGGTGTGGGCCAGGTTGCGGCCCGTGACCCCGAATCCCACGATCAGGATGTGGGCGTTGTAGGTGTGGCTCGATCTGGCCGACTCCTGCAGCCGCCGCGGCTGTTGCAGCCGTTTCAGGGGAGTCTGGCCGAGCCATCTCGCCAGGGCTGGGCCACTCGCTACCAGGAAGGGCGTGGCGATCATGCTGAGCACGGCCACATCCAGCACGGTTTGGAAGATGGTCTGGTTGAGCAGCCCGGCGGCCACTCCTGCCTTGGAGGCCACCAGCGAAAATTCACCCACCTGGCCCAGGGCCACCCCGGCCAGCACGGAATTGCGCAGGGGCAGGCCCACCTGCAGGGAGGCGATCGCTGCCACCAGCGGCTTGATCAGCAGCACGCAGAGTGTCAGCAGGCCGATCTGCCAGGGGTGGCTGAGCAGAAACCCCACATTGAGCAACATGCCGATTGACACGAAGAACAGGCTCATCAGCACGTCCCGGAAGGGCAGCATCACGGCCACGGCCTGATGGGAATAATCCGATTCCGAGAGGATGAAGCCAGCCAGGAAGGCCCCCAGGGCGAGCGATAGGCCCAGCGACTGGGTGAGCACGGCGATGCCCACACAGAGCGTGAACACCCCCAGCAGGAAGGCCTCCGAGCTGCGGGTGCGGGTGATGCTCTCCAGCACAAAGGGCACCAGCCAGCGGTAGGCGCAGAAGCCGAACGCCCCCACTAGGGCCACCTTGGCCAGCAGCAGGCCGATCGCCCCCAGGCCTGAGCCACCGCCAGTGCCCGCCAGCAGCGGCGCCATCAGCATCACCGGCACCACGCCGATGTCCTGATAGATCAGGATCGACAGCACCGAGCGGCCGTGGGGTGTCTCCAGCTCGGCCCGCTCCTGCAGCATGCGCAGCACGATTGCCGTGCTCGAGAGGGCAGCCACAAAACCCAGATAGATCGCCTGCTGGGGGCTAAGGCCCGTGGGTAGCAGCAGGGCGGCCACCACGGCGGCGGTGCCGAAGAACTGCAAACTGCCGCCCACCGAGAAGTAGCGCTTCAGCCGGGTCAGGTCGGCGATGGAGATCTCCAGGCCGATCACGAACAGCAGCAGCACCACGCCGATCTCGGCCAGCAGCTCGATCTCGTGCACGTTGCGTACTAGGCCCAGCAGTTCCGGCCCGGCCAGCACGCCGCCCACCAGTAGGCCGATCGCCGAAGGCAGTTGCAGCCGGTGGCACACCAGGGTTGCCAGCACCGACAGGCCGAAGATCACCACCAGATCGATCAGCAGGCTCAGCATGGGGGTGGGCGCCTAGGCCGGGCCTGTTCATGATGAAACAGTCCGCGTCACCTCTGGTTCCGTGCTGCTCTCGGCCAGCCAGCCGATCTGGTGCCTTCCCGCCGCCGCGGTGCCGGCGGCGCTGCAGACCACCCCCGAGGGCCTGGGCCAAGGGGAGGCCCAGCGGCGCTTCGAGCGGTTCGGCCCCAACCGCCTGCCGAGCCTGCGCCGCCGTTCCCTGCTGCTGCGCTTCGTTGACCAGCTGGTGCACTTCATGGCCCTGCTGCTCTGGGTGGCCGGCGCCCTGGCATTTGCGGCGGGTACCCCCCAGCTCGGCTGGGCCATCTGGGCGGTGGTGTTGATCAACGGCCTGTTTTCCTTCTGGCAGGACTACCAGGCCGAGCGCACCCTCGAGGCCCTCAAGCGCTCCCTGCCTCGCCAGGTGCGGCTCTGGCGCGATGGCCTGCCCGTCCAACTCTCCGCTGAGCTGTTGGTGCCCGGTGATCGGATCCTGTTGGAGGAGGGGGATCAGGTGCCTGCCGATGCCCGCCTGATCACGGCCGTTGAGCTCAGCCTCGATCTGGCGGTGCTCACCGGTGAATCCCTGCCGGTGGCGCGCCATGCCGATCCGATTGCTGCCGGGGAGCCTGGCAAGGCGGCCGTCATCCCCACCCGTGAGCGCGCCAACCTGGTTCTGGCGGGCACCACCGTGGCCAGTGGGCGCGCCGAGGCCATCGTCTATGCCACCGGCGCCGAAACCGAGTTTGGCCATGTCGCCCACCTCACCGCTGCCACCCCCCGCGGCGTCAGCACCCTGGAGCAGCAGGTGGGGCACATCGTGCGCACCATCACCGCCATCGCCCTGGCGATGGGGGCCATCACCTTCAGCCTCAGCCTGCTGTTTGTGGGGATGGGCCCCATGGAAAGCCTGGTTTTTGCGGTTGGGATCATCGTGGCCAACGTGCCCGAGGGCCTGCTGCCCACCGTCACCCTGGCCCTGGCCATCAACGTCCAGCGCATGGCCAGCCAGAAGGCCCTCGTGCGCAGGCTTTCGGCGGTGGAAACCCTGGGCTCGGTGAGTGTGATCTGCAGCGACAAGACCGGCACCCTCACCTGCAACCGCATGGCGGTGGAGGCCCTGTGGTTGCCCCAGGCCGGGCCTGCCGATGAGACTGGGCTGCTGGCTGAAGCGTGCCTCTGCTCCAACGCTCGCCTGGATCGCAGCGGGGCTGCCGTGCGGGCCCTTGGCGATCCCACCGAGACGGCCATGTTGCTGGCCGCATGGGCCCGCGACCCCAGCATTGAGGCTCTGCAGCGGAGCCAGCCCCGCCGCCGGGAGCTGCCCTTTGATTCCCATCGGCGCCGCATGAGCGTGATCGTGGAGCGCGATGGCGCCCTGCGGCTGATAACCAAGGGGGCCCCCCTCGAGTTGCTGGCCCACTGCTCTCCGCAGGGGCGCGCCGAGGCGATTGCCGCCAACGACGACCTGGCGGCCCGGGGCTACCGGGTGATCGCCGTGGCCCAGCGTTGCCTGGATGGCAGCCTGCTGGCTGCTCCGGCGGATCTGCTGGAGAGGGAGCTCACCCTGGTGGGGCTGATCGGGCTCTATGACCCGCCCCGGCCCGAGGTGCCTGAGGCCATCCGCCAGTGCCACCAGGCCGGCATCAAGGTGACGATGGTGACCGGTGACTATGGCCTCTCGGCCCAGGCCATCGCCCGCCAGATCGGCCTGCTCGATCCCCCAGCTGGCAATGGCGGGCCATCCGCCGCTCCGGGCCAGGCCGATCCAGTGCGGGTGATCCAGGGTGACCATCTCGATCGGATCAGCGATGTGCAGCTGCGCCAGCTGCTCAAATACCGCACCCGCTTGGTGTTTGCCCGCATGGCCCCCGAGCAGAAGCTGCGGCTGGTGCAGGCCTACCGCGCCCTCGGCGAGGTGGTGGCCGTCACCGGCGATGGGGTCAACGATGCGCCGGCGCTGCGGGCCGCCGATGTGGGTGTGGCCATGGGTCTGGAGGGCACCGATGTGGCTCGGGAGGCCGCCGATGTGGTGCTGCTCGACGACAATTTCGCCACGATCGTCACGGCGGTGCGCTACGGCCGCGGTGTGGTGGCCAATATCCGCAAGTTTCTGCCCTACGTGCTGGCCAGCAACGTGGCCGAAATGACGCCCTTTCTGGCCATGGTGACCTTCCAGATCCCGGCGGCCCTGACCGTGCTGCAGATCCTGGCGGTGGACCTGGGCACCGATCTGCTGCCAGCCCTGGGCCTGGGGGCCGAGCCCCCCGAATCGGGCTTGATGCACCAGCCGCCCCGTCGCCGCACGGCAGCGCTGCTGGATCGTCCCCTGATGCTGCGCGCCTATCTGGTGCTTGGGCTAGCGGAAGCGGTGATTGCCATGGGGGGCTACCTGCTCACCTGGAGGATGCACGGGCTTGGCTGGGATGATCTGCGCCGGGCCGCTCCCCTGCTGCTGCATGGTCAGGCCGGCCCGGTGCTCACTTCCATCCAGCACCAGGCATCCAGTGTGGCTTTCACCTGCATCGTGGCCGGCCAGATCGGCGCGGCACTGGCCTGTCGCAGTGAGAGGCGCTCCGCCCTGGCTGATTTGGGGCGGCGGCCATGGCTGAGCAACCCCCTGCTTTTGCTGGGAATGGCGGTGGAGGTTGGTTTTACGGCCTTGCTGCTGGGCTGGCCACCCCTTTCCGGCCTGTTTGCCATGACCCCTTTCGATGCCAGGCTTGGCCCCTTGGTGTTACTGGCGCCCCTGGTGGTGATGCTCGCCGACGACCTGCACAAATTTTCGCCCAAATATTTAGGCACAAAAAAGCCCGCGGCTGGCCGCGGGCTGGGGGAAGGGGTTGGCTGAATCCCTACTTGGCCGCAGCGGCGAAGTCTGGATAGGCCTCCATGCCGTGTTCGCCGATGTCGAGACCCACGATCTCTTCTTCAGAATCGACCCGGATACCGCCAAAGAAGGCGCCGACGATCGACCAGAGAATCAACGATGCAACGATTGATACCACTGCAAAGGTGAGAGAGCCGACGAACTGAATGCCCAGCTGGGAGAAGCCGTGGCCGGTGAACAGGCCCTTGTCGATGTGGAACAGGCCAACCGCCAGGGTTCCCCAGATGCCGCAGCATCCGTGGACTGAAAAGGCGCCTACCGGATCATCGATTTTTAGGCTGTCAATCAACGCCACTGCGAAGACGACGATAATTCCGCCAAGGAAACCCATGACCCAGGCAGAAGTCATCGAGATGGCATCGCAGCCAGCCGTGATGCTGACCAGGCCGCCGAGGATACCGTTGATGGTCATGGTGATGTCAGGCTTGCCAGGCCGCTTGTCAGGGCCGAAACCCGGCAGCTGGGAGGCCAGGGTGGCTGCGATACCGCCACCAGCTGCACCAAGGGTTGTGGTGACAGCGATGTAGGGAACCTCGGGGGCCATCGAAAGCCAGGAGCCGGGGTTGAAGCCATACCAGCCGATCCAGAGGATCAGGCAACCAAGGGTGGCGATGGCCATGTTGTGGCCAGGAATCGCCTGGGGCTTGCCATCGATGAATTTGCCGATCCGGGGGCCAAGGATGATGGCGCCCATCAGCCCTGCCCAGGCACCCATCGAGTGCACCACGGTGGAGCCGGCAAAATCAATGAAACCAAGACGATTTAACCAGCCACCACCGAGGCCTGCATCATCGGGGAAGTTCCACTGCCAGCTACCCATAATGGGGTAAACGAAACCCACCAGAAAGATGGAGAAGATGATGAAAGTAGTGAGCTTAATACGTTCAGCCACCAGGCCTGAAACGATGGTGGCTGCTGTGCCTGCGAAGGCAACTTGGAAGAGGAAGTCAACACTGGGAACCAGGCTGCCATCAGTTACCATCTCAGGGGTAACTGTTGGATCGAAGAAAAGTCCTCCGAACTTTAACCAACCAGGAATCACCCAGTCTGCGTTGTACATCAGCTTGTAGCCGATGAACCAGTAGGCGCTTGCGGCAACTGCAAAGACGAGAAGGTTCTTGAAGAGAATGTTTACGGCATTCTTCTGGCGGCATAGCCCGGCTTCCACCATGGCGAAACCGGCGTTCATGAAGATCACCAGAATCGCGCTAACCAGCAGGAAGAGGTTGTTTGCAAGAAATGCCGGAGTGAGTTCGGGAAGCTCGGCTGCGTGGGCTGAAAGATTGAATACACCCAGGCCAAAAAGGGCCAGGGGCACGCAGGCCAGCCAAACGAGGGAGCGGCTGCTGCTGAATCCGCGAATGCTGCGGAACAACATCATCGGACCTTCGGAGAGGCTGGCCTCGTGGAGGCGTTTGCGCCTCGGAGGGGTGGATGCAATGGTCATGGGCAGTTCAGAAGGACGGCTGCGCAGATGGGGGATGGTCGAAATCCCAACGCTGGGAACAATGAGCTCTTCCAGGGAGATGGGATGTTCGTTTTGTTACCAAATCGCGCCCAGGCAGGGGTTCGGAGCCTCGCCGCAATGATTCCCGCCCGACTGCAAAGTTTTCGAACAAAATCCCCAAAATGTTCGCCATGAGCATTATTTCTGAGCTATGAGTGCGGGAAGCGAAGTTCTGCTTCTTTGTAAGATTGGTTCTTGGGGTTGGGTTTGTCGAATGCGGCCCTTTTGCTGGGCCTGACCCCTTGGGCGGCGTTTGAATCGGTTGCTACAGAAGGGGCGCCTGCTTTTTCGCTAAGAACAAAACGATTGCCACTGGTATCGCGTGAAACAGATTCAAGCTGTCATCCGTCCTGAAAAGCTCGAACCGGTCAAGGATGCCCTGGTAGCCCTTGGCATCAATGGTCTGACCGTTTCATCCGTCCAGGGTTTCGGCAAGCAGATGGGCTACACCGAGGTCTACCGAGGGGTGAAAATTGAGGCGCGCCTGCTGCCCAAGATGATGATCACAACGGTTGTCACCGACTCTGCAGTGGCCGGTGTGCTCGATGCAATTCAGGCCGCTGCCCGCACCGGCGAAGTAGGCGACGGCAAGATCACCGTCACCCCTGTGGAAAATTCCATCCGGATCCGCACCGGCGAAACCGGCGACGCCACCCTGGATTGAGCCCCCCCGCCCCTGCCCTGGCCAAACCAGACGCTGCCTTGAGTTGGGCAGAGCTCCAGATTCTCTCTAGCGACCAGCCGGATCCGGGCTTGGGCCCCACCAACGCCCAAGCCAACCTGCGTCTCTTTGGCCAACCGGAGAATGCCCTGCGGGTCACCCTTTTCCGTGACCACCATGCCTGGTGTCCCTACTGCCAGAAGGTGTGGCTCTGGCTCGAGGAAAAGCAGATCCCCTATCGGATCCGCAAGGTCACCATGTTTTGCTACGGCGAAAAGGAGGCCTGGTTCAAGGGGCTTGTGCCTACAGGCATGCTGCCCGCCCTCCAGCTCGATGGGCGCCTGATTACTGAAAGTGATCGCATCCTTGAGGCTCTGGAGCGGGCCTTCGGCAGCCTGGGGCCGGCCATGGGCGACCCCGAGGTGCTCCAGTTGCGCCAGTTGGAGCGGCTGCTCTTCCGTGCCTGGTGCCAGTGGCTCTGCGCGGCGGGGCTCGGGCCCCGGCAGGAGGCTTCAGCCCAGGCCGCCTTCGGCCAAATGGCCGCTGCCTTCCAGCAGGCCCTTGAGCTGCAGCCTGGCCCCTTCCTGCTGGGGGAGCTCAGCAGCGCCGATCTGGTGTTCGTGCCCTACGTGGAGCGGATGGCGGCAAGCCTGGCTTATTACAAAGGCTTCCTGCTGCGCCGCCAATACCCCGCCATAGACCGTTGGTTTGCCGCGCTGGAGCAGCGCACCACCTACCTCGGCACCCAGAGCGACTTTCACACCCACGCCCACGACCTACCGCCCCAGATGGGCGGCTGCTACGCCAGTGGCTCGGAGGTTCAGCGGCAGCTGGCCGCCCGGATTGATCGGGGCCCCTGGCCGATCGAGGCGCCCGATCCGGAAACCAGCCAGGCCGAACCAGCCCACTCCGCGGCTGTGGCCCTGGGCCGGGTGTTGAAGCACCGCGCTCCGATCCTGGCCAGGAACCCAGCGGGGCCGGCGGGCTTCGATCTGCCCCTGCGAACGGCCCTCACTGCCCTGATCCGGGGCGGGGTACTTCCCCCGCCGCCCGGCAGTGCCGCTTCTCTGCGCTACCTGCGGGATCGAATCAGTGTGCCCCGCGACATGCCCCTCCATGCGGCCCGCCGCTTACGCCAGGCTCTGGAGGCCACCGCGGCCCTGGATCCCCAGGATGGCGCGCTCCAGGGGCCAGCCATTCCCGTGGCCCACCGGCGCGACCAGGATCCCCAGCCATTTCTGCAGACCCCACCTAGGGTTTTGCCACTCGCCTGATCGTCGGTGCCGCTCTCTCCTCTCCGCCGGATCGCCCCCGGCTGGGCCCTGTCGGCTTGCCTGGGTGCCACCTGCCTGGCCCCCGCAGCTCTGGCCCCCGCGGCTGTGGCAATGGAACTGCGGGGCACCACCTACTTCACCAGGCCCCCCTGGAATGTGGACCTGGTGAGTTACTACACCACCGTTTGGCAAAGCCGCGCCGAGTACTACTTCACCATCAGCCTCGATCCCGAGGCCGGGGCCTCCCTCGGTGGCCTGACCATTCAGCAGACCCGCGGCGTGGACACCCGGTTTCCTTTTTTTGTCGAGCGCACCTCGGCGTTTCTGGGGCGGCCCCGCCGCCAGGGTGCCCGGGTGCCAGTCGAGGCCAGCTTTGAAAGTGATGCGCGCCGCTTCACACTCCGATTCCCCGAGCCGGTTTCACCTGGGCAAACCGTCACCGTGGTGTTGAAGCCCTGGAACAATCCGGCCAGCTCAGACACCTATATGTTCCAGGTGACCGCCTTCCCAGCCGGCCCTAACCCCTCGCCAGCACCGGTGGGATTTGGCACCCTGCGCATCTACGACCCCGATTGGCCCTGAGCCATCGTCTGCCCTATGGCAAGTTGGCGCT
>NZ_JAGQCQ010000229.1:0-6017 GCF_024346275.1 Cyanobium sp. BA20m-p-22 | reverse complement strand
CCCTGCCTGCATTGGCAAAGCCCTGAAGCCGATCCGCAGCGGCAGCTGGTGCTCCCGGGCGATGCGGTGCAACTCCAGGGCAATCCCCAGACCTGCTCTGGTGGCATCGAAGCGGCCGGTGTAGGGGGAAGGTGCTGCCAGCACGAAGCGCACCTCCGGCGGCGGAGCAGGGGCTGGCATGGACGAGAAGGTCGGCATGGGAACAGGGCCGGGAAAGTCGAAAAACAGAGGAACCAGGCTGGCTCAAGCCAACCCGCCCACCAGTGGCCACCAGGCGTCCGCCGCGGCCAGCTCAGCTTCGCTGAGGCCTGCGCAGCGGCGCACCTCGGCGGCCTGGCTGTCGAGCAGGGAGCCGTGCAGCTCCTCCCCAAGGGCCTGGCGCAACAGGGCGCTGGCGGCAAAAGCGGCTGAGGCCTGCGCCAGGCTGGCAGGCAACCGCACCGCCACACCGGCCGGCAGACGGGCTGGATCGCCGCTTACCGGCGGCGGCAGGGGCCTGGCCTGCTCCAGCCCCGCCAGCGCCACCGCCTGCACGGCCGCCAGCAGCAGGTAGGGATTGGCCGCCAGATCCACCACCTTGAGTTCCAGGTGGGCGGCGGCCCCATCGGCGGCAGTGGGGATCAGGCGCAGGGCCGCCTCCCGGTTCTCGATGCCCCACACCTGGAACGGCGCCGACCGCTTCGGTAAGGCCACCGGGGCCGCCGCCGCCCTGGAGCAGGGGCAGGCCATCGCGCTGCAGGCTCAGGTGCAGATGGCCCCCATTGCCCACCCGCTCCAGGCTGGGTTTTGGACTGAAACTGCAGCACCAGCCGGTCGGCCGCCTCCAGGGGCGTGCCTGGCGCGAGCGACAGCTCAAACTGCCCGGCGCCGTATTCAGGGTGGAACTGCAGCCAGGGGATGCCGGCGGCCTCCAGGGCATCGAGCAGGGCCGTGGCGTAATCCAGCCCCTCCACCAGCCGATCGGCACCGTAGGGGCCGCCGGCAATGGCCGGTTGGGGTTCGGCAGCGGGGCGATGGCTGGCCACCAGCCACTCCAGTTCGAAGCCGGCCCGCAGCTCCACGCCGGCCTGGTGAAGCTGCTCCTGCTGCTGACAGCAGCAGGAGCGCTGATCCCCCGCATAGGGCTCGCCGGAGCGCTCGAAGCGTTCCCCCGGCGCCCAGGCCCAGCCGCTGCTGGGCTCAAGCAGCGCCAGGGCAGCGGCATCGGCCCGCAGACGCAGGTCGCCGTCCGGCTTGGCCAGGCGATGGGCCGGATCGATGGCGCCATCGGCGCGGAAAGCATCGGAGACCGGCGAAAAGCCCACCCCCACGGCAGCCGCCGCATCAAAAGCCGCCAGGGGCACCACCTTCACCAGCGGCGCGCCGGCATGGTTCAC
Organism: Cyanobium sp. BA20m-p-22; assembly: GCF_024346275.1. Lineage (NCBI taxonomy): Bacteria > Bacillati > Cyanobacteriota > Cyanophyceae > Synechococcales > Prochlorococcaceae > Cyanobium > Cyanobium sp. BA20m-p-22. Next base: position 4,641 of record NZ_JAGQCQ010000229.1, on the reverse strand, counting down.
CCAGGTGATCGCCACCCAGCGGATGCCCTGATCGGCGAGGGCGGCGACCGGCGGGGACAAGGGATTAGGCACGGGCAGGCCGCTGCTCTTCGGCCATGATTGTCCCGGCCGGCTATATGCCCGCCGAAAGAGCTACTTGCGAACAGGGAAGGCGGCGGTCGAAACGGGGGAAATCAATAAATGCCGAATTGCTTGTAATGGTTGTGGGCTGCTGCCAACTGCAGGCTGTCGTAGCCACGCGCGGTGCTGGATGCCCTTGGAGAGCAACGGCAGTTCCCCGCCAGCCTGGCCCTGCTTGAAAACTCTTCACACCCTGGCTGAATCTTCAAGCTGGCAGGTAGTAGCGCACCAAGGTGTAGACGCGGTTGTGATGGGCATCAAGGGCGCGACGCAGACTGATGCCATGTTGATTGAGCAGGAGGCTGTCCAGCCAATAGCGGGGAATAGCCATGGGCATCACGATCGTAAGTCGTCCGGAATGGCGGCTCTCTTGAGCCTCCACAAAGTCAACGAACGGGTTGATCTCAGAGGCGTAGGGACTCTCCAGCAGGGTGAGATTGATGGCTGGATCGCTGCCCACCAATTCGCTCCAGTCCGCCCGGATCCGTTCAGGGTCGTCATCGCCCCGCAAAACCCAGACAACTTCCACCCGATCTGAGATGGTGGCGGCATAACGCAGGGCCTCAAGCCCCGGTTGACTAAACATGCGCAGCCAGACAATGCTGCGATTGCCAATCGGTTCATGTCTTGGGGGAATAGAAAGTGGTTGCTGCGATCCAGCAGGCAGCTGGATCGCGGCATAGACCTGTCGGTAACGCTGGCGGATGCGGGCCAGCAGCAGCACCAGCAGGGGGATGGCGATCACCACCGTCCAGGCACCTTCAGCGAACTTGCTGATGCCGATCACAAGCAGCACAAGCAAAGTGCAGATGGCGCCGACCCCATTCATCAGGACCCGACCCTGCCAGTGGCTCATGCGCTCTCGCCAGCCGTGCACCACCATCCCCGCCTGGGAGATGGTGAAGGCCAGAAACACTCCCAGGGCGTAGAGATTAACCGCCACCGTGGTGTCCCCCCGGCTCACCAGCACGATCACGGCAGTAGCCAGCACCAATAAAACAATGCCGTTCTGGAACACCAGGCGATCTCCTACCCAGGCCATCTGCCGGGGCAGGAAGTTGTCGCGAGCCAACAGAGCAGAAAGACGGGGGAAATCCGCGAAGGCAGTGTTGGCCGCCAGCATCAGAATCAACAGGGTGGTGACCTGCAAAAACCAGTACAGGGGGTTACCGGAGCCGAACAGGCGCTGGCCTATCTGGGCGAGCACGGTGATGTCTGGATGGGGGGCGATGCCGTACATGAAGCCCAAACCACTCACCGCCAGAAACATCGCCGCCAGCAGGGAGCCCATCACCACGAGAGTGCGGCGGGCCCGCTGGGCGGAGGGTTCTCGAAACACCTGCACGCCATTGGCGATTGCCTCGATACCGGTCATGGCCGAGCAACCGGAGCTGAAAGCCCTCAAAATCAAAAACAGGCCGAGGGGCTCAGCAGCGACCACCGCTGGGGGCTGATCGGGCTGGAAGCCGTGGGAGAAGAGCAGGTTGACCGCACCAGCGATGGCCAGCACCGCCACCATCAGCACGAATGAGTAGGTGGGCAGGGCGAAAAGGCGACCTGATTCGCGCAGGCCCCGCAAGTTGGCCCAGCCCACCACGGTGAGCAAGATCAGAGCGATCACCACCTCCCAGGGCAGCAGCCAAGGCACCAAAGAGGTGAGGGCCTGGGTGCCGGCCATCAAACTCACCGCCGCCGTAAGCACGTAGTCGATCAGCAGGCTGGCGGCCGCCACCAGCGCCGCCCAGGTGCCGAGATTTTCGCGGCCCACCACATAGGCGCCACCGCCCTGGGGGTAAGCCTCGATCGTCTGCCGATACGAGAACACCACAATGGCGATCAGCACAACGATCGCCGCTGTGATCGGCAAGGACAAGCGCAGAGCGCCGCTGCCCGCCAACACCAGAACCCCGAGGGCCGCTTCAGTGGCATAGGCCACCGAGGACAGGGCATCGGAAGAGAGGATGGGCAGGGCTGCAAAGCTCGGAAGCTATTCAGCCTCGGCCTGGCTGCGGGGCAGGGGGGCTCCAAACAGTCGGCGACTGAGTTCTGCGCCCATTGCTCCGAATCACCAAGCTGCTCAGGCTTTCATGGATCTAGGCGGCCTCAGTGGATTGGTCAAGCGAGTGGGGGCAAACGCCTGAAGTAGAGCCTTACCCCTCCATCTTGTCGCCCAGCTTCTCGGCCACGGTGTTCACGTCCTTGTCGCCGCGGCCTGAGAGGTTGAGCACCACCTCGGTGCCGGGGGCCAGGCTGGGGCAGAGCTTCTCCAGCCAGGCGAAGGCATGGGCCGTTTCCAGGGCCGGGATGATGCCCTCGAGGCGACACAGAAGCTGCAGGGCATCCAGCGCCTCGGTGTCGGTCACGGCGCCGTATTCGGCCCGGCCGATGGTTTTGAGGTAGCTGTGCTCGGGGCCCACGCCGGGGTAATCGAGGCCGGCGCTGATCGAATGGGCCTCCCGCACCTGGCCCTCGTCGTCCTGCAGCAGCAGGCTCATGGCGCCGTGCAGCACCCCAACTCGGCCCTCGGTGATCGTGGCGGCATGGCGGCCGCTGGCAACCCCATCACCGGCGGCCTCCACACCGATCAGCCGCACGGAGGTGTCCTGCACGAAGGGATGGAACAGGCCCATGGCATTGGAGCCACCGCCCACGCAGGCCACCAGCACGTCCGGATTGCGGCCGAAAGCCTCGTGGCACTGGCGCTTTGTTTCCTCGCCGATCACGGCGTGGAAATCGCGCACCAACATCGGATAGGGATGGGGACCCGCCACCGAACCGAGGATGTAGTGGGTGCTCTCCACGTTGGTCACCCAGTCGCGGATGGCCTCGCTGGTGGCGTCCTTGAGGGTGGCGGTGCCGGCGGTGACTGGGCACACCGTTGCCCCCAGCAGGCGCATGCGGAATACGTTCAGGGCCTGGCGACGCATGTCCTCGGCGCCCATGTAGACGACGCACTCCAGCCCGAAGCGGGCGCAGACGGTGGCGGTGGCCACGCCGTGCTGACCGGCACCGGTTTCGGCAATGATCCGCTTCTTGCCCATGCGCAGGGCCAGCAGGGCCTGGCCGAGGGCGTTGTTGATCTTGTGGGCGCCGGTGTGGTTTAGGTCTTCGCGCTTCAGCCAGATGCGCGGGCCGCCCTCGGGCCGGCGGTAGTGCTCCGTGAGCCGCTCAGCTTCATAGAGGGGATTGGGCCGCCCCACATAGGTGCGCAGCAGATGGTTGAGCCGGTCGGTGAAGGCAGGATCGGCCCAGGCCTCAGCCGCCGCCTGCTCCAGTTCGGCCAGGGCGGGAATCAGGGTTTCGGGCACGTACTGGCCACCGAACTGGCCGTAGCGACCCAGGCTGTTGGGGCGGGCCGCAAGCGCCAGGGATGCCGGATCGACGCCCCTGGCTGCTGAGATGGGAGGAACGGTGCTTGTCACCGGTGGCGGAGCGAGATCACTTCAGCGTAAGAAGGGCCACGGCCAAGGGCGCAAAGAGGTGAAAGAGCTCACGGGCCTGCCCAAGCTGGCGGGTGGATGATGGGCTGATGCCAACCACCACCCCCAGGCCCTACGAGCCACTGCGCAAAATGCGCGTTATCTGCCACGGCCTGAGCCTGGCCATGCGCGACAAGGCCGTGGCCTACAAGGTGGTTCTTGCAGCGGGGCTCCTGGCGATCGCCTTCGCCCAGCGGGCCTGGCTGGATTTCGGCCTGGTGCTGGTGACCACGGCGCTGGTGCTGGCAGCCGAACTACTCAACACGGCCATCGAGGAGCTGTGCGACTACGTGCAGCCAGAACGAGCACCCCAGATCGGAGCCACCAAGGACATCGCCGCCGCCGCCGTGAGCGTGTGCATGGGGGCCTGGGTGATCGTGATGCTGATCGAGGGCTGGCGCCTGCTGCTGGCTAGGGAAAGCTGAGCGCCATCTTTAGGGCAATCACGATCATCCTGGCCCCGACTGGTCAGGCGGGCTGGGCTCTCGGGCGTATGCCGTCAGTTGCGTCTGCCTCCCGCCTGCGATGTAGATCGGGCGTTGGTCAGCGAGGCCCGAGGGCGTGAGCTTGGCGACGTGAGCTTTGGCATCGCACCGTCCCCGCCAACCCCTACAGAGCGGCGCACTTAGGTAAAAGTAAAGGTCAAGGGATTGGAGCGAAATCTCGCAGCACTTTCACTACACAAGCATTGGCGCCAAGCTCCCCCAAACCAGCGGACACCAGAACGGTTCCATAATGGTTGGACTGCGGTGCGATCACTTGCTGCCATGGCCAAAACCATCACGCTCAAGAACCTGCCCGACGCACTCCATGCCCGGCTCGCAGCGGCGGCCAAGCGGCACCGGCGCAGCCTCAACAATGAAGCGATCGTTTGCCTGGAGGCCGGTCTGGGAGATGACCACTTATCCGTAGAGCAGCAGCTGGGAGAGATCCGGGCGCTGCGCGACAGCCTGGCTCAGCACAGCTTTGATCCGGCCGAGATCGATGCCTTCAAGCGCGAGGGTCGGCCTTGATTGTTGTCGACACCAACGTGCTGGCCTAT
>NZ_JAGQCQ010000228.1:0-6034 GCF_024346275.1 Cyanobium sp. BA20m-p-22 | reverse complement strand
ACTTCCTCTGCTACGACGGCAAAGCCCGAGCCTGCTTCGCCAGCCCGTGCCGCCTCTACGGCTGCGTTGAGGGCAAGGATATTTGTTTGGAAGGCAATCTCGTTGATACTTTTTACAATCTTGCCAACTTCGTTGCTTGATTTCTCAATTGCCCCCATCGCCACCGCCATCGCCTCAAGACTGGTATTACCCAGGCTGGCGCTTGCCTGGGCTTCACCCGCCAGGGTTTTGGCGTGATCGGCATTTCTGGCGGAGGAATGGATCATGCTCGACATTTGCTCAAGCGAGGCACTGGTTTCTTCAATTGCGGCGGCCTGCTCTGAGGCGCCCTGGGCCATCTGCTGGCTGGAATTTGCCACCTGCCTGGCCCCAGTTGCGATTTCATAGCTTGCATTTGCCACACTGCTGGTGGCCTCAATGAATTGGTCGGCACCGTCGCCCAGCTCGCCTGCAATTTTGCTCAGTGGAGTTACGGCCACTTTTTGCATAAGGTAGAGGGTGAAATAACCCAATCCCAGTAGGGCTAGGGTGCTAAAGATGATCCAGAGGGTGGCTGCCCGGATTCCATTGTCTGCTTCGGCTTCGTGTTCCTGAATCTCGGCCTGGTTAGCACCCATTACGCCGGCGAGGCCGGAAAGGTGTTCTTGATACACTGCGTCTAAATTCCGGTCAATTTCTGTAGCTTGTTTTAGATTTCCTGCTTGCAGGGCGGGGATAAGGTTGTTGCCGATGGCATTCAGGTATTCCTGGCTGGATCCACTAGTCCAGCTGCGAAACTTATTCTGCAGATCGGGCGCAAAGTTTGGATTTTCAAGCCAGAGCTGCTGTCGATCCCTGAACTTAGTGACTCTTTCGCCGTAATACTGCTCCAGGATTCTGATGGCTGGGTTTGTGGCAATCTGAGCTGGCTCAGTTTGCCCTGAGTTTTTGATTGACAGAAGGGCCCGAGCGACCTCGCCACGTAGGCCGTGGAGCACAAAGGGGGATGGCTGAAGATCTCCTGCTAGGTCGTGGTGGTCAACAATGTTCTTATAGAGCTGCTGGTTGATCCACATGGGCCGAGTCAGGATGGTCAGTAGCGCCACCTCGCCTACTAGGGCCACGGTCAGCAGGGCAGCGTTGGCTTTGATTAAAAACTTGACATTCAAATTCATGTTAATTGCTTGAAGTTTGGGATTCTGATCTAGGGCTATCGGTGCGACCCAGAGCATCCGGATCGAGGATTAGCGCCACCCGCCCATCTCCCATGATTGCCGCCCCGGAGTAAACGGGTTGGCTTTGCAGGGTGTCGCCCATCGGCTTGATGACAACCTCTTGTTTGCTAATTAGATGGTCTACCAGCAGGCCTTTGGCTTGGCCGCCAGAGTTGATGATCAGGATAATGCCCTCGGAGGGGTCGTCTGAGCCTTTGTCGATTTTTAGCTTTTGGCAAAGACTGATCATGGGTATCAATCTGCCGCGTAAATTTACAAGTTGCCCCCGCCCCTTCAGCGTCGACAGCATGCTCGCTGTGGGCTTGAATGATTCCTGAATCGAAAGGGTCGGGATGATAAAGCGTTGGTTGCCAGCTCCCACCAGCATACCGTCGATGATGGCAAGTGTCAGGGGTAGATAAATGCTGAAGGTTGTGCTTTTGCCCACCACCGATTGCACGTCGATCCTTCCGCGCAGCCTGGAGATACTTCCCCTCACCACATCCATGCCAACGCCCCTGCCGGAGACATCGGTAACTGTTTCAGCCGTAGAGAAGCCGGGCTCGAAGATTAGGCTAAGGATTTCATGGGTGTTGCCATTGAAATCGCTGTCGATAATGCCCCTTTCCCTTGCCTTTGCCAGTACTCGAGCGGGATCAATGCCGCGACCATCATCTTCAATTCTGATCAAGATTCCACCGGCCTGGTGACAGGCTTCAATTTCAATCTTTCCTTCAGCAGACTTGCCCATGCCTTCTCTTTCCGCGGGCTGCTCTATTCCATGGTCAATTGAATTGCGCAACATGTGAATCATCGGCTCGGCAAGGGCTTCGACGATGTTGCGATCCAGCTCAGTATCTTCGCCCTTGGTAACCAGGCTGATTTGCTTTTTTTGACTATTTGCTAAATCGCGAACTAGGCGGTTCATCTTTTGGAAGGTGGTGCGGATCGGCACCATCCGCAACGACATCGCATTGCGCTGTAGATCGGCAGCAATCCGTGATAGCTGCCTAAGTTCCCGCGAGAGCTCCTCCGATTGCTGCCCAGCCACCACTGGGTGCTCCACCACCATCGATTTCGCAATCACCAGCTCCCCCACCAGATCGATCAGGGCGTCGAGCTTCTGGGTATCAATTTTGACAAAGTTGCTTAGGTTGGTCGCCTTTTGTTTTGGGCTCGTTTTTGGCTGTGGCTCCTCTATTTCCCTGGGTAGGGTAGGAATTGGCTTAATGACTTCGACTATTGGTGGAATGATTGTCGCTTCGTTGGCGGGCTCGCTGGCGGGTTGATTGACTGTCTCATTAGCTGTCTCATTAGCTGTCTCACTGGCTGTCTCGCTGGTCGGTTCACTGGCGAGCTCGCTTGTTTCGCCGGGCTTTTTAACCGTCATCCCGCCAGGATTGCCATCGAGGGTGCTCCTCACCCTTTCGATCAGCTCCCTTGTCGGTACGATGATTGGGGCTGTTTTGTTGTCGCTGCGGATTGTTTGCTCTATTCCATCCACAAACTTGCGCAGGGTATCCCCCCCAGCCAGAATCAGGTTGATGACATGTCTGTCAATCACAAGGCTATTTTGCCTTGCCGCATCAAGCAGGGATTCCAAGTTATGGGCTAGGTCTTTGATCGGCTCGAGCCCCAGGAATCCAGCACCGCCCTTGAAGGTGTGAAAGGCGCGAAACACCTGGTTGAGGGTTTCCCTGTGGGCAGGATCCTCTTCTAAAACCAGGACACCTTGTTCTACCTGTGAGAGCAGATCCTTGCCCTCATTGCAGAATTCATTGAGCAGTTCGAGGTCGTCCTGGCTTTCCAGATTGATCGTAAATCCAGCTTCTGTTTTGTTTGCTTCGGCATAGAGTGCCTTCTCAAGGGGTTGGTATTTTTGCTGAAGCGCCTCAAGTTCCCCTGCATCCAGGGCCGTGCCACGGGATTCCAAGTCAACAAGCCAGCCACCCAGTTCCCTGCTCAATTCCAGTGCCTTCTCCTTTCCCTGGGCGGCTGCGATTTGCTGGAGTTTGCCGAGGGAGGAGATCAGCGCAGCAATGCTGCTTTGGCCGCCTGATTGAACAAAGGCCAGCTCAAGGGCGATCTCCTGCAGCAGCTCCTCCGTTGATTCATCTAGCAGGGCCATGGGCAGCACTAATCAGCACGAATATCGCCCATGGGCGTGCTCCGTGACCTCAACATTTCCCTTGTTATAACGGGCTTTGCCTGCCACGGCAATCAGTGCCCATGCCGCTCAAAGACCGCTAAAGGCCCAGGAACATCATTCGCATCTTGCTGAGTAGGGACCCCTCCTGTTGGAGCTTGGTTTCAGAGTTTAGCTTCAGCAATTCGGCCCTCCTCTGGCTAATCACAGAAGCGAGCATCTCCAGCACCTTCGGCTCATGCTGCAGGAGTGGGCGCAGCTCGTCGCGTTCAACTTCCAGCACCACACAAGATCCCAAGGCTTCAATTGTGGCACTGCGGGGCTCCTCGTTGAAAACACTCATCTCGCCGACAATTGCCGGGGCACTGAGGCGGGCAAGCTCGCGCAATTCACCGTCCTGCATTTTCTTTATAACCGCAACCTCGCCGCTGACAATTTGGTAGAGAGTATTACCTTCATCGCCTTCCACGATGATCCTCTCCCCCTGGCCAAAGCGGATGCAGCGGGTCAGTTTAGAGATTCCGCCAAGTTGGCTTTCGGTGAGTTGGCCAAACAGGGGACTCTTGGCCAGGATTGCAATCCGGTCTTGCAGATCGTATGTGACGGGGCTCTCCGGCCCTGAGCTTCCCAGGCGTCTTTTAAATTCCGTAATCGGGTAGGGCACCCGTTGATCTATACGCTCGAGGGCATACCAGATCTGGCTGAGCACCTCCCCCCTCAGTTCGTCGTAGCCCAGGTCGGTGGGATCTTCCTGCCACACCTCAAGTTCGTAGGTGTTGGCGTAGTCGTGATAGGCATAGACAATTGCCTCTGGCGCTGGGTTTTTCAGCACACTCGGGCAGCTTTCCGCCACTTTTAGCAGCAGCTCCGTTGCCTGGTTGGGTGGCAGTTCCCTGTCGAGATTGATGTGCAGTTCCCGGGCGATCGGACCATTGGGGCTGAAGCGCCGCATGTTTTTCTGCCACATCATGCTGTTTGGCAGTGTGATCAGGGCGCCGTGAACATGGCGCAGGCGTGTGCTCAGCAGGGTGAGGGAAACTACCCAGCCGTTTATGTCATCGCCGAGTTCGAGGTAATCGCCTTCTTCAAAAGGGCTGTCGACCCTCAGCATTATTCCCGCAAAGAGGTCCTTGAGGGCTTCTTGGGCAGCCAGGCCGATAACGGCCGTTAAAATCGCTGATGTGGTCACCAGGCCGACCACGTTGATATCGGCCGCCCTTTGCAGCCCGATCAGGGTGAGTGCGGCGCCGATGGTTAGGGCGCCGAGGTCGCGCAGGATCTTGGGCGGATGGGGCCACCAGCTGATCGGAGCCGGTAATTCCAGCGTCAGCCAGAGCACCAGTTGCAGGGCTGCATAGCTTTTGCCTAGTTGCAGGGTTAAATCTAGCCAGACTTTATTTTCGGATGCCGCAATGCTCGCCGGCAGGCTGGCATGCATAATCCAGAGCAGGATTGCCAGGCCTGGCAGGCGTAGGGGCACCGGGGCCAGCTTTGTGCGCCTGCAGATCAGCCATAGGGCTATCAGCAGGACCACCAGGCCCAGGGCTGTCATCAGGACTCCCAGATTGAGCATTTCAGCCGGCCATGGTTATGAAATCAGCGCCAGGCTGCAGATTGCCCAGGTAACTTTACAGAGTAGATGGAGGCCTTGGTCTGTGGCGAGATTGATCAGCTTGCGGCATTTGAGCAAGTCGATGATGAAATGGGCCGCAAATTCAGCCGCCCCCAGCCAGGGCATCCCCGTGATTAAGGCGACTGCCAGGGCGTGGGTGCCGCAATGGCTGGCCATCCAGTAGCCCCAGGCCACGCCCACCTGGCCGCAGCCGGGGCATTTGCCAATGGCCATCTTGTCTGTCTGCAGGGGAAAGTCGCAGAGGCAATGGGCAAAGCCCAGCATCAGCACCAGCTCCGGCAGGGTCCAATCCATTAGCTCAAGCCCAGGGCTGTAGATAGGTGGTTTGGCGCAGGCTGGCCTCCAGGTGGGCCATCAGCCGGCGAGCGTCGCTGATTCCCAGCTGACCCCGGCCGATCGCTGCCTCGCTCGCCATCCGCAGCCGCTCCAGCAGGAGCTGGGGATCGTGTTCCATTGCTTCTAGCACTTCAGCATTGGTGTCACCCCGCACCACATGGTCGATCTGGTAGCCGCCGCTGGCCTTGAGGCGCAGGTGCACGGCGTTGGTGCTGCCGAAGAGGTTGTGCAGGTTGCCCATCACCTCTTGGTAGGCCCCGCCGAGGAAAAGACCGATCAGGTAGGGCTCACCTGGCCGCAGGTTGTGCAGCTCCAGCAGCGGTTTCACCTGGCCGCTGTCGATGAAGCGGGCAATTTTTCCATCGGAATCGCAGGTGAGGTCGGCGAAGCTACCCAGTCCATCGGGGCGCTCCTGCAGCCGTTGGATCGGCATGACCGGAAATAGCTGGTCGATTGCCCAGGTGTCTGGGGCCGAGCGGAATACCGAGAGGTTGGCGTAGTAAGTAGAGGCCAGGGCGGCCGGCAGGGCCTGCAGCTCCTGGGGTATGGTGCTGCCGGCGGGGAGCGCGCCGAGGCGGGCGGCGATTGCCTGACAGCATGCCCAGGTGAGCTGTTCTGCCAGGCCCCGTTCGGGCAGGCTCAGGTAGCCCAGGCGGAAGGCTGCCAGGGCGTCGTGCTTGAACTTGAGGGCATCGTTCCAGGCCTCCTGCAGGGCGTCGGCTCCCC
>NZ_JAGQCQ010000227.1:0-6115 GCF_024346275.1 Cyanobium sp. BA20m-p-22 | reverse complement strand
TCGTTGACCTGGGGATCGCCGCTAAACAGCATCAATTGCAGGTTGGCCCGCCAGTGGTCGCCTTCGTGCCACTGGTCAGCGGGCTTGGCCAGGCCACTGCTGAACGCGGCCCCCAGGGTGAGCTGCTGCATCCAGCTGGCGCTCTGCTCGGTTCCGCCGCTCGGGTTGGCCAGGGGCTGGGCCTGCAGGTTGAGGTCAAGGTCGATCCAGCCAGGAACATTCAGCAGCCGGTTAAGGCTGGGGGGATCGGACTCGGCCTGGACGGCCGGGGTGAGTCCACCGGCTCCCAACACCAAAAGGAACCTGAGCAGGGGAATCAGCAGTCCGCTGGGACGCAACACGATTGGCACCCGTTTGAGGCCTTCAGAACAGGATCCCTGGCGTGGGGGACCAGCACTGGCGGTCAGTATTGCTGGATGCAGCGGCGATGACAATCGCAGGGACTGCTGGTCAGGCAAGCAGGTCTGCGCCGAAGTGACGAGGCCAAGGGAACAATGATGGCCCTGGGCAGGGCGAAAGCATTACCCTTGAATTACGAGAGGGTAGTGTCAATTGGCGGAGTAAAAAAACCGCAAAAACAATAGGCTTATTGCACCTCCAGGGGTGAAGGCCAGGCTCAAGAATGGGATAGATGTCCCATAAAATGGGAAGCTTGATCAGAGCTTGATCAGAGTTTCCTTAACTCTGGCTGAGCAAAGTTTGGAGCAGTTCTGATAGTTCCTCCAACTCTTCGCGATCCAAGATCCAATCACCGTTTTGAAGTTTCGTCACGTGCTCGGATTGGAGCATCCAGCCGTCCTCGAGCTGGGCGGCCACGAAATGGCGGGTGTTGTATTGGCTCATGGGGTGGTGTTGGTAACGATCAGGTGGGCTTCAGGAGGCGGCCATCGTGCTGCCGGCGGCGTGATAGCTGCTGCGCACCAGCGGCCCGCTGCGCACCTGCTCAAACCCCAGCTCCCTGGCGATGACGCCCAGCTCCTCGAATTCTGCCGGAGTCCAGTAACGGGCAACCGGGATGTGGGCGAGGGATGGGCGCAGGTACTGGCCAAGGGTGAGGCGCTGGCAATCAACACGACGCAGGTCCGCCAAGGTCCGCAACACCTCCTCCTGGGTTTCACCCAGCCCCAGCATCAGGCCACTCTTGGTGGGGATCTGGGGTGCCAGCTGGCGGGCTGCGGCCAACAGGGCCAGGGAGCGGCGGTAGGTGGCGCCGCGGCGCACCTCCCCCTGCAGGCGTTCAACGGTTTCCAGATTGTGGTTGAAGCACACCGGTTCGGCGGCCAGCACGGTGGCCAGCCGCTGCCGTTGGGCAGCCAAGCCGTCCGCTTCGTCGCGATGGCCGCCCCAGAAGTCGGGAGTGAGCACCTCGATCGCCGTCCCCGGGCGGCTGCGGCGAATGGCGGCCATGGTGGCTGTGAACAGGCAGGCGCCGTGGTCGGCCAGATCGTCACGGGCCACGGCCGTGAGCACCACATAGGAGAGCTGGAGGCTGGCCACCGCCGCGGCCACCCGCTCCGCCTCAGCGGCGTCGAGCGGAGCCGGGGCCTGGCCCTTGTCCACCTGGCAGAAGGCGCAGCTGCGGGTGCAGATAGGCCCCCCCAGCAGGAAGGTGGCCGTGCCAGCGGCGTAGCACTCGGCCCGGTTGGGGCAGCGGCCCTCCTCGCAGATCGTATGTAGCCGCTGTTGTTTGACCACCCCCTGCACGGCCTCCAGCTGGGAAGCAGTCCCGACGGGACGGCGCAGCCAGGGCGGCAACCGCTGTTCGGGGGCAATGGCGCTGTAGCGGGATGGGGAGCTCATTCGACGGCTCGACGCCCCTCAAAGGCGCGGGCCAGGGTGACTTCGTCGGCATATTCCAGCTCACTGCCCACCGGCAGGCCATAGGCGATCCGGCTCACCATCGTGAAGGGGTTGAGCAGGCGGGCCAAATAGAGACTGGTGGTATCCCCCTCCACACTCGGGGTGAGCGCCAGGATCACCTCGCTGATCTGCTCGGCATCCACCCGGCGCACCAGGGGCTGGATCTGGAGCAGTTCGGGGCCAATGCCATCCATCGGCGAGATCAAGCCGCAGAGCACGTGGTAGTGCCCCTTGAATTCCCGGGTGCGCTCCATCGCCAGCAGGTCGCGGGAATCGGCCACCACACACAGCTGGCCGTTGCTGCGCTCGTCGTTGCGGCAGATCTCACAGAACGGCTCGGCCGAGAGGTGGAAGCAGCGCTGGCACTGGCCCACCTGGCTGCGGGCGGCCAGCAGGGCGTCAGCGAAACTGCGGATCTGCTCCTCCGGCTGGCGCAACAGGTGCAGGGCAAGCCGCTGGGCCGTGCGGGGGCCGATGCCCGGCAGTCGCTCGAACTGGTCAATCAGCCGGGCCAACGGGCGCGTGAAGCCGCTCAGCGATTCGCCGCAAGTGGGCTGAATTTAGGCAGGTTTGTCCCGCCTAGGTCGGCGCCCTCCAGGTCTGCCCCCTCCAGCAGGGCGCCCTCCAGCTCGGCGCCCTCCAGGATCGCGTTGCGCAGGATGGCGTGCCGCAGGTCGGCACCACGCAGGTCGGCGCCGCGCAGGTTGGTGCCCGTGAGATCGGTGCCGGCCAGGTTGGCGTTGCGCAACACGCTGTGCTCAAGGTTGACCTGATGCCAGTGGCCCCCAGGGGCATGCAGGTTGTGCAAATCAAAGCCAGCCAGATCCTGGCCGTCGAGGGGCAGGCCGGCGCGGTTGAGGATCTCCAGCGCTTGGATGCGCGCGAGCAGCCAGCGGGCGCCCGACTCATTGCAGGTTTTCAGCAGCTCATAGGCCTCAATATTTTCCCGCTGTTTGCGCTTTTGGCACTCGAGCACATAGAGGAAAGCGGCCGTCACGATGCTCAGTGACTCCACATTGCCCACACTGATCAGGGCTTCCGCATCCCGCCAGAGGCAGCCTTTGACCCATTGGTTGTTGCGACAGGTGGCGTAGCTGTTCACCACCAGCAGCAGGGTCAGGGCGCCGGCGGCCGAGAGGGCCACCCGGAAGAGAAAGGAGTTATCCAGCAGCTGGAAAAAGGGGGAGTCGTGGCGACGTTGTTGCCGGTCGACCCAGGTAGGCCTGCGGGGCATCGGAACTGGGGGCGATCGGCCCCATGCTGGCGGCCCAGCAGAATGGCGCCAAGCATTTGCCGTCGCCATGGCTGAAACCCGCAAAGGGGCCGGTCTTCCCTCCCCCCTGCCCCGCCTGGTTGCCCTGCTGCTGGCGGGGCTGCTGACCGGGCTGCTGACGGCCTGCAGCGCCTCAGCCGCCGGATTGAACAGCTTTCAGAGCCCCGATGGCCGCTATGCCTTCCTCTATCCCACCGGCTGGACCCGGGTGCAGGTGAGCGGCGGTCCCCAGGTGGTTTTCCACGACCTGATCAACAGTGATGAGACCCTCAGCCTGGTGATCTCCGAGGTCAACCCAACCAATGACCTGGAGAAACTGGGCAGCGCCGTTGCCGTAGGCGAACAGCTGCGCCGCACCGTGATCGCCCCTGAAGGCAGCGGCCGGGCGGCGGAACTGGTGGAGGCCTCCGAGCGCCAGGAGGGGCCCCGCACCTTCTACGACCTCGAATACGCCGTGCACCTCGAAGACCGCGACCGCCACGAGCTGGCCACGGTGGTGCTCGATCGCGGCCGGCTCTACACCTTTGCGGCCAGCACCAACGAAATCCGCTGGAGCAAGGTGAAGGACATGTTCCACCTGGTGGTTTCCTCCTTCACCCTGTTGGTGTGACGGTTTCGGCCCCTGCCGATGTGGTGATTGTTGGCGGTGGCTTGGCCGGTGGTCTGTTGGCCCTGGAGTTGCGGCAGTTGGGGGCCTCGGTGAGCCTCATCGATGCCCCGGGCCCCGCAGGGGCGGATTCGGCTTCTGCGATCAGCTATGGCGCCCTGCCGGGCTGGCCCCTGGCGGCCACCCCCCTGGCCCGGCTAGCGGCGGGGGCTTCCAAGCATTGGCGCCGCCTGCAGGAGCGCCATGGTGAGCTGGGCTGGCGGCCCTGCCGCCTGCGGGTGCAGGCTGGCGGCACCGGCTTGGGGGCGCTGAGTGCCTGGTGGCCGCTGCCATTCGCCCAGGTGGACACCGCCTTGCTGGTGGCGCGCCTGCCGCTGCTGCTGGCGGCCGCGGGGGTGAGGTGCCGCCGGGCCCGGCTGGAGCACCTGGAGCGCCAGTCGCCGGCAGGTTGGCAGCTGAATCTCAGCGATGGCAGCGACCTGCTGGCCCCCCAGCTGGTGCTGGCCGCTGGCGCCCACTGCCGCCAGCTCTGGCCGGCCCTGCCCTCCCGCCTGCGCAGCAGCTGGGCAGCAGTGCTGGAACTGCCCGCCTACCCGCCAAGCCTGGGCAGCGCCGCCGCCTGGCTGCCGCCCAGCTTTGGGCGGGTCGCGCTGGAGCGCCGCGCCGCCGGCCTGGACCAACCGGAGTGGCTGGTGGATGGGGGCCTGGTGCCCTGGGGCACTGGGGCCCTACTGGGCCAGCACACCCTGGTGCGACCGGGGCTGGAGCCTGGCGCAGCGCCACCGCCATCCGAAGTGGAAAGGCAACTGCGCCAAGAGCTGGCGGCGCAAGCCTGGGGGGCGCCGCTGGCGGCCCTGCCCGGCCATCTGCGCCAAGCACCCGTGGCCTTCTGCAGTGAGGGCTTGCCCCTGGTGGGTCCGCTGGCTGGGGCACCTGGGTTGTGGCTGTTCACCGGCTTCAGTGCGGGCTTTAGCCAGGTGCCGGTGCTGGCGCCCCTGCTGGCCCAAGCCCTGGCCTGGGAGGGCGCGCCGGCAGCTGCTGCAACACGGCGCCTGCAGCAGCTGGGCCTGACAGGTGCTTTTTAATCCTGCAAACTGAGTTCCATGACCCAGGCCAGCCCCACCGCCGCGGCGCCCAGCCATCGCGGCCCGTTTCAGCGCTTGCAGGCCCGCTGGCAGGGGCTGAGCGATCACAACCAGGTGGGCGTGAGCCTGGCGGGGGTGGGAGGTGTGTTGGTGCTCTGGGCCCTGTTCTGGCCCGTGCCCACCGAGGTGGAAGGCATGGGCGTGCTGATCTACCCCAACAACGCCGGCATCCTCAACGCCCGTGCCGGCGGCCAGGTGCGGGAGGTGTTTGTGAAGGAGGGTGAGTCGGTGGCGCGCGGCCAGGTGTTGATGCAGCTGTATCTACCGGTGCTGGAGCGCCAGCTCGACCAGCAGCGCGGCAACCTGCGCCAGCTGCAGCGTCACAACGCCCAACTCGATGAGCGCGACGCCCTGCGCTTGCTCACCGAGAAGCGGGCCCTAGATACATCTCTGGCCAAGTATTCCGAAGATCGCCGCCGCTACGGCGAACTGCAGTCGACCTACTCCAGCAAACTGCGCAACCTCGATTGGCTGGCCCAGCGGGAGGTGGTGGCGCCGCTGTCTTCTGAGGTGGTGTCGGCTGAGCAGGGGCTCACCAGCACCAGCGTCAATCTCGATGACGTCAAGATCAACGAGAAGAACGTGGTGACCAACTACCAGCAGGTGAAGCTCAGCATCGAAACCCAGGCCCTGCAGCGCCGCTATCAGATCGACGATCTCAAGCGTGAGATCCAGGTGACCGAGGCCAAGATCAGCTACGACGGCAAGGTGCATGCCGACCGGGACGGCACGGTGTTGGATCTGCAGGTGATCGGGGGCCAAACCGTAGGCACCGGCCAGCGGCTGGGCACGATTGGCCGGCCTGAGCAACCCAGCGCCAAGGACCGCCCGCTGCGGGTGGTGGCCTACTTCGCACCCGCCGATGCCCGCCGCCTGCCCCTGGGGCTGCCGGTGGAGGTGGTGCCGCAGTGGAACCAGCGCGGCCGCTTCGGCGGCATCGTGGGCAAGGTGACCCAGGTGCTGACCCTGCCCGCAACCGCAGACGACATCTCCACCACCACCGGCAACGCGCAGCTGGCCCAGGAACTCACCAAGAGCGGCCCGGTGATGCGCAGCGAAATCGAGCTGGAGCGTGATCCCTCCAGTGTGGATGGCTACCGCTGGACTCTCTCGGGGGGCAGCGGTGTGTTCCCGATCCGCGACGGCCTCACGGTGTCGCCCCACGCCTATGTGGAGTGGCGCTCGCCGATCAGCTACGTGATTCCTTGACTGCGCTCCCTCACCGGCGGA
>NZ_JAGQCQ010000226.1:0-6132 GCF_024346275.1 Cyanobium sp. BA20m-p-22 | reverse complement strand
AATTCCAGCCGGGAGTGCGCTCATCACAGGCGGTCTCTACCTGGGATGCAACCGGAAATCAAACTGCCGTCAAGGGTTCAGCAGGGCCGATGTTCGCCGCGAGCTGTCACGCCCCCTGAACGGATACAATATCCTTTTGAAGGATTTTGGAAAGACCATCGCAAGCAATCCTTCCTTGAATTTAAAACAGAATTCTACACATCGATACGGGTGAAGAAGGCAAAATTTTCGCCTTATCTGCTTCCCCCCTTTGTGTAATGTATCGGTTTTCTCTCCCAGTTTATGTCTGTATCCTCCTTATCTCCAGATAGTGCTCGATCACCCCCTTTTTTAAAGCTTTCCTATTGAATCCTGTTCATTCAAGACCGCATTAATTAATTAAACTTTTTTATTGTTATGAACTTATTTAGTAGATTACTCCGAAAATCTTTTGGCTTCGTAGGCACTGAGTTAATCGGCCATGCGGAGATGAACTCATATCGTAGGGAACTTGATTATTATAGAAACATAGACAGCTCCCTACTTTTCTATAACGAGCTTCCACAAACAGCAAGGGAATTAATTGCTCCGTATCTACCACACTCGAAGTCCCAGCTATCACAGGATTTATTTGCATTAGCCCATGCTGGAACCAATTCGCCAAAGTTCTTTGTTGAATTTGGTGCTACAGATGGCATAAGCCTCAGTAATACTTGGCTACTAGAAAAGTTACTCGGTTGGGAGGGCATTTTAGCAGAGCCAGCCAGAGTTTGGCATGATTCACTAAATATTAATAGAAGTTGCAACATATCCACTAAATGCGTCGCAAGTGAAAGCGCCCGTAAGGTTAAGTTCTTAGAAGTTATTAATAGAGGTGGCGGTCATGCCGAGCTTTCTGGAATCAAGGAATTTGCCAATAATGGTGACTCTGCTTCTGATATACGAATAAATAATTCGTTGGAATACGATGTTGATACAATTTCACTCAATGATTTACTGGACATGTATAATGCTCCAGCTGAAATTCAATTTATGTCTATAGATACTGAAGGCAGCGAACTGGATATATTACAATCTTATGACTTTGGAGATCGTAAAATAAAATCAATGTGCATCGAACATAATTTTGTAAATTCTAATCGAAAGCTTATAAATTCGTTATTGTTAGACAAAGGCTATCGTCAAGTTTATGATCGTGTTTCCAAGCATGATGATTGGTATGTTTTGTGCGATCGTAAGGACTAGAAAATATTATTTGATACAATGTCTGTTGATAAGTGTTTACTTCTTTTCTGCAAAATTTATAAAAAATCTTTTATAAATCGTGACAACTATCTATTCTCCACACAAGCCTACTTTTAAACCGTTGATAAGGTGCGTCAATTTGCTCGAGGATCGAATATTCCATCAAGGAAGGTTAATCAATCATAGGTATTTTCTGTACACCTCGGATGCAAAATTTATCATTACCGTCAACAGCTCATCACGCTTTCCTTTACAGGGCTAATCCTTCGCATGTGACTCTCGTCTTGATCTTTATGAAAGTAAATAGCCATCATGGTTCTTACTACACTTAATAGCTATGGCTTTTCTGTCCCTTGCGGCTTGACCCCTACCTTACTCACTATTCTAGAGATTAATGCTATCAGCACAATATTGTGTTAGTTGTACAATGTCCAACTCACAGTGTATAGCCTTATCGCATCACTAGTCTCTCCCTTTTAATCTTAAGTACCATATATAGCATTTGGTGCATAATTTGTGGAATTTTTGACTTCATCTTAGTTTATTTATTTGCCGGGTCCTTTTTCCCTCTTGCTTTCTTCAGTATCTTTTTTACCACTTAGGTCATTAATTTTGTTGCTGTTTTATCATAGTTTTTTAATCAGTTCTAGCTGTCGAAATTCTAATAGTTATTAGATATAAATCTCTATACCCTTCAAAAAAATTTTCCCCAGCTTCCTAATGTCCGCTTCGGCAATAGTTACCGGTGCTTCTGGGTTTCTAGGCTCAGCAATGACGTCTTTATTGCTTGATCACGGTTATCATGTAGTGACAATTGATCGCAATAGCCCTCCTTTACTCAGCGGTATTTATCCTATAGTCGGCAATCTTATTTCTCTCGATCTTGAAGCCTGTATTCCAGCCCATAAATATGTTGCATGTTTTCATTTTGCGGGTTCAAGCAGTGTCCCAGGGTCTTTTGTTAATCCTATAAATGATTTTATGGGTTCTGTTCCAGGAACCCTTAATTTAATTCATTTCCTGTCTAAGCATTACCCAAGTTGTAGGCTCCTTGTTGGATCCAGTGCTGCCGTTTATGGTAATCCAGCAACCCTCCCTATCAAGGAAAGTTGTCCCATTATTCCAATTTCCCCTTACGGTATTCACAAGGCATCTGTAGAGAATTTGTGCGCTCATTATTCTAGATTGCTCGATTTTCCTATATCTATACTGCGAATATTCTCTGCATATGGTTCAGGCCAGCGTAAGCAGTTGCTTTGGGATACTTCCAAGAAACTTTATGAAGCCTCACATTCTGGGTTAGGTTCTATCACGATGTGGGGAACTGGCAAGGAAACTCGCGATTTTATTCATGCAACTGATATAGCTCGTGTAGCACTATCTGTTGCAGAGTACCATTCAAGTCAGATTTTCGATATCCTTAATGTGGCTTCAGGTCAGCAGTTTCAAGTTTTTGACATAGTCAACTGTCTCTGCAGGGTATGGAGCAAGGACATAGTTCCTATTTTTGGAGGTGAAGCTCGAACAGGCGATCCCCAGCAATGGTGTGCCGATATTTCCTACCTAGAGCAGTTTGGCTATATTCCATCAATTTCTTTCAATGAAGGGCTCCTCGAGTATGCCTCTTGGTCTAGGAACTATTTACTTAATCACTGATCATACCTCCCAGATGTTCAAGGCTCCATGACCTACCCATCCAATTCTATATTAGTTTAGCTCTTTGGTTTTAAATCTCTTAAGAACCCTATCGCATGACCTTGTTTGTTGAACTAACCATAAATAATAACCTGTAAATTGTATTGCTATCTTCTTTAAGTATTCTTTCGGCTGTGCCCTCCTGTTTCTCAATACTCCTCTCGCTTTATTAATATGCTAGACTAACTCCGATTAAGGTATCAACTTCCTCTTTGGATTATAGGGGCTATTTGCGCCACACTTCTACTTAGATATGGCACCGTAATTTCACCCTATAATCAGCCACTATTGATGAACCGCTTGCTTAAATTAGATAGTACAGACCCTCCGGTTTCGTCTGTTTTGTCGAGCATCGCCTCACCTTAATCTTACTTTTTACCTTCCCATTTATTTAATAAATCTTTTTCATTGGTTACTTTCTGCATAAAAGATTCATAAAATGCAGGTAATCTTTGAGGTGATATTTATCCTTATCAGTATTCACTCCTCCTCTCCATATTAATTAGCTGTTTTGGTGCTCCCAAATGTGTCCCTTAAAGCAGTAATCAATTCTCTGCCACAGGCCTTGTATCTTACCCCAGCGCCTGTTTCTCTAGATCTCGCCGAGCACCTTGCGTTGGCCTGGCAGATGGAGCAGTAGTCGCATCGGCGCAGCAGATCCGGCCATCGATCTACTGTGCCTACATAACCACCCCTCTGGGTCAATCTGATCATCAAGTTCTGCTGCACCTCTCCAAACTTCCGCAGGCGATTGTTGTAGCCGTCAGCCTTTCGCGGAGTTCTACAGGTTGAGGAACGTGACTTCCGACGGCTACCGCTTTAAATCCAGGCTCAGCTACTGTTCAGGACCTCCGGGTGGCGATCGGCGAACACCACCAGATCACGTGAGTTGAGCCAGTCAGCTTACCCTGCACCGCTAATTACAGCGGGAAGCGCTCTCAGCTTTGATAACGAGTATCCAGTATGAGCTATATGAAGCTCATCGGGTTATCAGCGAAATGCTTATCGACTGCAGAAGATTTCTTATCGTGCACTTGTTCCTGTGAGACCCACAGTCCAAAGTCAATGCTGACCGATTTGTCATTGGTAACACCAGTAGATTTTTGGGCAGTTCTAAATGGCGACATTTGTTTTGGTTTTGGTCATGATCAAGGTGATAGATCACGAATCCCTTTGTAGTCTCAGCATACCCTTGTAGGCTACGCTTATTCAATTCATGGATTTACTATGATGCAACTTTCATTCTCTATAGACAATTTAAGAGTTCTTCCCTAATTTTTTAACCATTTTGCAGATTGTAGTAACCTTTGTGCATGTTGTGCTAGGGAACCTCTGGGCAACGAGCCCTGAAAGAGAGCCCAAGGGTGCAATCTGTTCGAATTGAACAATTTTGGGCGATTTGAGGCTGGATTGACCTGGTTTTACGGTTTCAGGAGCCGAAACTTGCCCTAACGGGGCGACTTTACCCTCCATGGGCATACCAATCCCCTAATCACGTACTGCATAGCAACATGCGACGTGCCATGAATAAGTTCGAGAGTGCTGCCAGCACATGCACTTTGCAGCGGTTCTTGATTCCCCGAAGCCGGGTCTTTTCGAAGCCGAACTGTCGTTTGATCACCCGAAATGTCTGCTCTACTTTGGCGCGGATGTGAGCTTTGGCAGTTTCGACCAGATCATCCACCCGCCCCTCGGGGGTAGCGGGTAGTGTGCGGCGCTTGCCAGGACGCATCGCAACGCGGAAGCCGATTCCCCTGCCTTGCTTCGTGTCTCGCTTCTCAATTCCCTGGTAGCCGGCATCGGCATAGACCACCGTCTCCTCGCCATGCAAGAGATCAGCCGCGGGGGTGAGGTCATGCACATTGGCAGCCGTGGTTTCCACTGAGTGGATGAGTCCCTCTCGCTATCCACACCGATGTGGACTTTCATGCCGAAGTACCACTGGTTGCCCTTCTTGGTCTGGTGCATCTCAGGATCCCGCTCCTTGCTCTTGTTCTTCGTTGAACTGGGAGCGGCGATCAAAGTGGCATCGATGATCGTGCCCTGCTTCACGGCCATGCCGTAGGCTTTGAGGTGGGTTTTCACGACCTCAAAGATCTGCTGGCCGAGATCATGCTTCTCCAGCAGGTGCCGGAACGCCAGGATCGTGGTCTCATCAGGGATCCGATCGCTGATCATGTCAATCCCAGCGAAACGGCGCATCGTCGGTACCTCTATCAGCGCATCCTCCATCGCCGGATCGCTGAGGTCATACCACTGCTGCAGCAGGTGGATGCGCAGCATGGTCGCGAGTGGATAGGGCGGGCGACCACCCTTGGAGCTGGTCTTGGGATAGTGGGGCTCGATCAGCTCAAGCAGCGCCTTCCACGGCACAACATTCTCCATCTCTCTCAGAAATCGCTCCTGCCTGGTGCGCTTCTTGGCCGTGGCCTGCTCGTAATCACCGTAGGCGAAGCCTTGCGCGCAGCGCTAACCGAGCTGCTTGCTGCCCATGAACCCAGTCCGCGCCTGCGATTACACGGGTTTCTGTGCGGCTGGCCTGGGTTTTCCAGAGCCTCCCTTGTTATAGTTTAACACCTATCCTTCTTGTTCTTGCTCTACAGTTATGTTTTCCTCCCTCAATAGTTTTCCTATGAGTTGACCGAGTTTGTGAGGTTTACCCTTATAGTATAGCCTTAGTGCAATCCTGTTTCATTTCAATTTGCCCAGGCACTTCAACTTCCTGCATTAAAATATGAGCTAAATGCTATTGATTCATGCTGCTTTAATATCTTAATAACGCAGTAATTTGAGAACTTTAATTTCCCTATTTCCCTTCCATGTACAAGAGTCATTACCGATCAATCCCTTCAAAACTATTAGCGTTTGTATTGAACTCTTCCTTCATTAGGCGTAGACTTTTGTTTCATATAAAACAGTATTTTTATCATGAACTAAAGATAAATATTGGCATCGGTAGAGGGTTAACCTGTCCAATTGCTGATCCTTCCGCGACTTGTTCGCTTCAAGAGATATTTTTTGAAAATGAATATCTGGAGGCCTTCCGGAATTTAAGTCTACCAGATAAATGGCTTGATTTGGGATGTCATTTTGGCTATTTTTCGCTTTATGTCGCATGGTTACATTCAGCTGCCGAATCAAAGAACAAGTCGTTTAAAGCATTTCTTCTTGATGCTGATTCTCGGGTTAGAATTGGCGTCTCTGAATTAATCA
>NZ_JAGQCQ010000225.1:0-6162 GCF_024346275.1 Cyanobium sp. BA20m-p-22 | reverse complement strand
GACCTCACCCGTGGCCGGATCACCTATCGGGAGCGCAACGCGGCCGCCGGTCCCCGTCCGGGCGGCAACCGACCAGGCGGCCCCCGGCGTCGCTAGGGCCCCAGCAGGCCTTCGATGGCGGCCTTGAATTCGCTGCGCTGCTTCACGCCGCGGAAGGTCTGCTTGAGCTCCTTCTGGAAAAAGAGCTGCACCGTGGGTGTGCCGGTTACCCCGGCCTGGGCGGCGATCTCCTGATCGACTTCGATGTCGATCTCCACTCCCTGGGAGGCACCGCCGAGTTCATCAAGCACCCGCTTGAGCTGGGGCTTGAGCACGTGACAGGGCCCGCAGGTGGGTGAGGTGTAGACCACCAGCAGGGGCTTGTTGCTGTCGTGGTAAAGCTTGCGCAGGGCATAGCCGCCCTTCTGCCAGAGGGCCGCGGGGTCGTAGTTGGTTTCGTCGCTTTCGGCCGTGCGCCGCGGTTCACCCACCTCGGCGGGATCGACGGGCTCGTGGCTGACGGTGACCGCCAGATCGTGGTGGCTGAGCCAGCGTTCGGCGGCCAGGGCCGCCTGGCAGCCGCTGCCGGCCGCGGTGATGCCCTGGCGCCATTCGGCATCGGCCACGTCGCCGGCCGCGAACACTCCCTCCATGCTGGTTTCAGGGCGGCCGGGCCTGGTCACCAGGTAGCCGTGCCCATCCACCTCCAGCTGGCCTTTGAGCAGGCGGGTGTTGGGGGTGTGGCCGATCGCATAGAAGAGGCCCTTGATGGCCAGTTCCTCGCTGGCGCCACTGTTGACATCACGGAGGGTGATGGCTTCCAGCCAGTCGCCACCGCTGGCGTCGGCCACCTGGCGGTTCCAGTGCACGGTGATGGCGGGGTTGGTCAGCACCCGGTCGGCCATGGCGCCGCTGGCACGTAGCTTTTCGCCGCGCACGATCAGGTGCACCTGGCTGCTGTATTTGGTGAGATACACCGCCTCTTCGCAGGCGGAATCACCGCCACCCACCACGGCCAATTCGGCCTGACGGAACTGGGGGGTGGCGCCATCGCAGATGGCGCAGGCGCTGATGCCCTTACTCCAGAACAGCTCTTCGCTGGGAAGGCCGAGTCGGTTGGCACTGGCCCCGGTCGCCAGGATCAGGGCCTGGGCCTGGATGGTTTGGCCTTCGGCGGTGATCAAGTAGGGCCGCTGGGAGAGGTCGATGGCAGTGGCATCGGCCTCCACCAGGCGGGTGCCCCAGCGCACGGCCTGGGCTTTCATCTTGTCCATCAGCTCAGGGCCGAGGATGCCGTCGGGAAAGCCCGGATAGTTTTCAACGTGGGTGGTGGTCATCAGCTGGCCGCCGGGAATGCCGCCGTCCTGAAAGCCGGTGATCAGCAGGGGGCTCAGGTTGGCCCGGGCGGCGTAGATGGCCGCGGTGTAGCCGGCAGGGCCGGACCCCACAATCACCAGGTTCTCCAGGGCTCCGGCCGAATTGGAAGAAGGGCCTGCAGCCATCCCGGGGGATGTCATGACTAAAGCGGACTGAGTATGACTTAAGCCTAGGGGATGGTCGGCTCTGCTCAGATTTCCAGGAGCCCATCCATTTCGGGCTGGCTCAGCTCAGCGCGATTGGTGGGCACCATCAGCACGTTGGCGGCGAGGTGTTCGGGATGCTCCTCCAGGCACACCAGCCATTCCCTGAATTCCTCGGTGACGGCAAAGCTTTCTTCGAAATGCTCCTGGCAATCCAGGGTGGCCCTGCGGGCTAGGGCCCAGCTGACAGCAACGGTGAGACGGCGATTGACTGCGGCGTCCATTCCCCTACTGCGTTGGTTCGCACCAAGTTGCCGGCACGGGGCCCTTCCTGAGGTAGTGGTTGACACAACGTCGCATTGTGGCCCCAGAGCCCTCAGGCCCCCATTGGGGTTCAAGCCCGTTGACCGAGAAAATCAGGCAGTTCAGGTCCCCCCAGCTGAATCACCTGCCCAACCCTTTCGCCAACGGTTTCGAGGGGCTGCTGGCCGCCGTTGCCACCGGCATTCTCTGAGCCGGGAGTGGCCAGCTTGGGGCGAATCAGGTAGGGCTCGCTTATGGACCAGCTGCGGGCATAGCGGATCAGCAGGGGGTCGGCAGGGGCGAATACATAGGAGGGATCCCGAGGTATGGCTTCCAGGCTGCTGCGGCCGCCATCGATGCGCACGGCCCGGGTGATCGCCTGCACGAAGCGACTGCGGGTGACAACGGTGGTGAGGTAGGCCACTACCCGCAGCCTTGGGGCATCGAAGCCCTCGGCGCACATATCAATGCTCACCAGCCAGTCGGCCTCCCCGGCCTGGAAGCCGGCCAGTCGGGAGGCGGCTGCCGGGTCCTGGGAGTGCACCAGGTGCACCCGATCGCCCTGCTCTTCGAGCAGGCCTGTGATGCGCCTGGCATGGGCTATGTCGCGGGCTATTACCAGTCCGCCGGCCTCCGGGTGGCTGGTGCGCACCAGCTCGAGCCGTTTGCGGGCATTGAGCAGGAGCCGCAGGGCGATGCAGCTCGAGTCCCCCAGGCGAATGGCGCGGCGTAGGTTGCGAGCCCGCCAGCTCTCGCGCTCTTCACCCGAGAGTGGTGAGGTCTCCGTAGGGGCGCCGGCCTGGGCTCTGCCGTGGTCCACCCAGCCGTCCTGAAAACGAAATTCCAGGGGGCGCACGTCGCCGGCCTGGATCAGTTGGCGGGGGGCAATGCTCAGGTCTGGGACGATGCGCTCGATCTCCTCCTCGCCCTCGCGCACCCGCACCCGGCGGGCAGCGCAGAAGGCCAGGTTGTCGGCTCGGAAGGGGGTTCCCGTCAGCCCGAGCCTCAGTCGGGCTCCGCTGGTGAGCTGGCCGAAGGCATAGCCCCAGGCGGCGGCCTCCGGTTCGTCGGGATCGAGCCCGAGGTGATGGACCTCATCGGCGATCGCCAGCCAGGGCCCCAGGCTCCCTGCTCCCAGGGCCGAGCTGAGTGGGCGGCGGTGCCGACCTGCGCTCTGGTAGCTCAGCAGCAGTCCATCCCAGCCGCGGCTGGGATGGAGGGCCGCCAGCCCCTGCTCCGGATCCCACTCCACCAGCTGCAGATTGAGTCGTGCCGCCGCCGCCAGCCATTGGCGGGCGATTGAACTGCGATGGCAGAACACCACGAAGTGGCCAATTCGGCCTTCCCGCTGCATGGCCTGGAAGCTGAGCAGGGCTCCCAGGGTTTTGCCGGCTCCCGGCCCGGCGTGGATCAGCACGTCATGGCCCCCTGGTTCGGGATTGAGCAGGCGGGCTCTCAGCAGCTGGATCAGCCGGCTCTGCCATTGCCTGGGTCGCAGGGTTGGGGCCACACCACCTGTTGTCAGGCCCAGATCAAAGGAAGGGAACCCCATAGCGCCATTGTGTCGAAGCCGGGTGGGGCCAGACCAGCCCCGCTGCAAATGAGTGATCTGGCCTAATAGGTTTGGGGCGTGCCGGGCCTAACTTTTGACCATCCCCCCGGGCCGGCGCCACCCATCCCCCATGGCCATCCCCTTCCATGACCCGGGTTGCTGGGCCTGGTCAGATGCCCTGCACCGGCAGCATCTGAGCCTCTGCTGGGCGTTGGAGTGCGACATCGACCCGATGATTCTGCGGGCCCGCCAGCTGCGGCGCCAGGGAGCCCTGCCCCAGGCCAGCTGCGTGGAAGAGGAGTTGTTGCCCCTGTTTTGATGCCAGCGCCCCATGGGCAACTGCGCACATTTGTAGGTGCCGTATTGCCCCCGGGCGGGGCATTCCCCCCTAATAGGTAGATGGCTACAGGCGATCCCCTTGGCTGATGTACTGATTCTGCGGGAACGCAGTCCTGGTGAGTGTCGGGTGGCGGCGACCCCGGAAACCGTGCGCAGGCTGCGGGCCCGCGGCCTGGATGTGCGGGTGCAACAGGGTGCGGGCCTGGCTGCCGGCTACAGCGATGGCGATTTCTCCGAGGCCGGGGCCCGGCTGGTGGAGCCGGAAGCCAACTTTGGCTGGGAGATTGATGCGGTGCTCTGCGTCAATCCACCGGCCGCTGAGCTGCTGGACCAGCTCAAGCCAGGGACCCTGGTGGCCGGTTTGCTCTCCCCCTACGGAGCGGTGGATTTGGTGGAGCAGCTCCTGGCCCGCCGGGTGTCGGCCCTGGCGCTCGAGCTGCTGCCCCGCATCAGCCGGGCCCAGAGCATGGATGTGCTCTCATCCCAGGCGAACATCGCCGGTTACAAGGCGGTTCTGTTGGCTGCTGCGGCCCTGGATCGCTACGTGCCCATGCTGATGACAGCTGCTGGCACGATCCAGCCCGCCCGCGCCCTGATCCTGGGTGCGGGGGTGGCTGGCCTGCAGGCCCTTGCCACAGCCCGCCGTCTTGGAGCGGTGGTCTACGTCAGTGATGTGCGGCCTGCAGCCAAGGAGCAGGTGGAATCCCTGGGCGGCAGGTTTCTCTCCCCACCTGAGCAGGAGGAGGCACCAGCCGAATCCGGCGGCTATGCCAAAGCCGCCAGCGAGGCCTTTCTCGCCGCCCAGCGCCAGCAGCTGGCCGACCAACTCGCCCTGGCAGACATGGTGATCTGCACGGCCCTAGTGCCTGGCCGGCGGGCCCCGCTGCTGATCTCTGAGGAGATGCTGGCGGGCATGCGGCCCGGTTCGGTGGTGGTTGACCTGGCCGTGGCCCAGGGTGGTAACTGTGCCGGCACGGTCTGCGGCCAGACCGTCGAGCGCAACGGGGTGCAGCTGATCGGTGGCGATGGCCTGCCCAGCTCGGTTGCCAACCACGCCAGCGCCCTCTATGCCCGCAACCTGGCCGCCCTGGTGGAGCATGTGCTCGATGGAGCCGGCTTCCAGCTCGACCAGGAGGATCCGATCGTGGCGGGCTGCCTGCTCACCCACGATGGCCACTGCCGTTTCCCCGATCTCGTTTCCGGAGTTAACCGATGAGCGCCTTGACCCAGGCCCTGTGGGTGCTGCTGCTGGGCAGCCTGCTCGGTCTTGAACTGATCGGTAAGGTGCCACCCACCTTGCACACGCCGCTGATGAGCGGTGCCAACGCCATCAGCGGCATCACCGTGCTGGCTTCACTCACCCTGATCGCCCAGGCCAACGGCCAGGTGCCCCTGTTGTTGCTTGGATCCCTGTCTCTGGGGTTCGCCCTGTTCAACGTGGTCGGTGGCTTCCTGGTCACCGACCGAATGTTGGCGATGTTTTCGCGCAAATCTTCCCGCAGCGGGGGGGCACGCTGATGGCCTTACCCAACCTCTTACCAGCTTTGATCGATCTGGTGGCGGTGTTGCTGCTGGCACTCGGCATCAAAGGACTCTCGAAGGTCAGCACGGCACGCTCGGCCAATGGCCTGGCGGCCCTGGCCATGGGCCTGGCGGTGCTGGGCCTGCTGATCCAGCAGCCCCTCAGTTCCCAGGCCTGGCTCTGGATAGCGATCGGCACGGGCATCGGCGGCCTGCTCGGCCTGCTGACGGCCCAACGGGTCCCGATGACGGCCATGCCCGAAACAGTCGCCCTGTTTAACGGCTGCGGCGGCATGGCATCCCTGCTGGTGGCCCTGGGCGTGGCTATCTACAGCCCCAATGGATCCCCAGGCCTGGTGGAGCAGATCTCGATTGTGATCTCGGTGTTTGTGGGGGCGATCACCTTCAGCGGCTCAATCGTGGCCATGGGCAAGCTGCAGGGTTGGATCAGTACCCCGGGCTGGACCCAGAACTCCCTGCGCCATGCCGTCAACATCTCCCTGGCAGTTGCCTGCCTGGCAGGTGCAATCACCTTGCCCGGAGCCATGGCTGGCGCCCCTCTCTGGGTGCTATTGCTGGCCTCGTCCCTGCTGGGTATCGGTGTAACCCTGCCGATCGGTGGTGCCGACATGCCGGTGGTGATTTCCCTGCTCAACAGCTATTCGGGTGTGGCTGCAGCAGCCGCCGGTTTTGTGGTGGGCAGCCAGTTGTTGATCGTCGCTGGGGCGATGGTTGGGGCCGCCGGCCTGATCCTCACCCAGGTGATGTGCACGGGCATGAACCGATCCCTGGTGAGCGTGTTGTTTGGCGGGGCCCTTGGCGGCGTAGCTCCCGTTGGCGGGAGCGGCGATGAGGCCGGCTACAGCCGGATCACCAGTTGCAGCGCCGAGGAATGCGCCCTGGCCCTGGAAGCGGCCGAAAGGGAGGTGTTTGTGCCTGGCTACGGCC
>NZ_JAGQCQ010000224.1:0-6231 GCF_024346275.1 Cyanobium sp. BA20m-p-22 | reverse complement strand
GCAGCTCCAGCGTGGCCGGATCTGGGTAGCCCAACTCCTTGCGGATACGGGCATGCACCCACTCGGCCAGGGCTTCGGCCATCTGGACGCCAAGGCCATGGAAGTAGAGATAGTCGGTATACTTATCTGCCTTGAATAGCCCTTGGGCAAATTCAGTCGCTTTCTCACCCATTGTTACTGCCTGCATGGGTAAAATATCGGTGGGCGAAGGCGAGCCAGAAGCGTCTTCTGCCAGGTCCATATAAAAGTCTGCAACGCAGTAGCGGTTGCCAGAGCGCTGGCGGGGAAGCTCGAAGCGACCCAGCTGGCGCTCATGGTTGGCCGGGTCAAACACCAAAACGGCGTTGCCGCTGCGGCCGCATGGGAAGTAGCCATAGGCCACCCGGGGCGTCAGCAAATCCTCATTCAGGCAGCGCTGCATCCATTGGCGCAGAACCGGTTCAGCCTTCTCAGCCAGCATGGCTCCATAGCTCTCGCGGCTTTGCTGTTGGGTTTTGCGGAGCTGCCATTGGCCGGCAAACAGGGCGTTGCGATCGAGGTAGGTGAAGACCTCTTCGAGATCGATCTGGGTTTCTATCAGTATCTGACTGCCCCAGAAAGGCGGCTGCAGGGCTGGCTCCTCGGCCACCGTGGCTGAACGGTGGTCGTTGGTCTGGTTTTCGGCTGGACTGTCAGTCGTGCTTTCAGCTGGACTAGGAGAGTCGACCTCTGGCTGCTCTTGCTCCGCCTCAGCTGGGGTAGGCATGGAGCTCACGGCCGGGTCTGGGGCGCTGAGGCCGACCCCATCCGGAATTTCACCGGTGAAGCCCCTGTGGTCATCCCATTCCCCTGCTGCCTTGGCATCTACCAGGGCATCCATGAAGCGCAGATCAGCAAAGGCATCCCGGCCGTACACCACCTGGCCTCGATAGGCAGCCCGGCAATCTCCGTGTACAAAGCGAGGCGTGAGGGCCGCACCGCCGAGGATCACCGGAACGGTGATATTGGCTTTATTAAAAGCCTCCAGATTGTCCTTCATGAAGGCAGTGGACTTAACTAGTAGACCGCTCATCGCGATGCAATCGGCCTGATGCTTGAGCTGGGCTTCGATGATGGCCTCACAGCTCTGCTTGATACCTAGGTTGATCACTTCATAGCCGTTATTGGTGAGAATAATGTCAACCAGGTTTTTGCCGATGTCATGTACATCCCCCTTGACCGTGGCTATGAGAAATTTTGCCTTGGCCGAACTCTCCCCTTCGATGATCTCCATATGGGGTTCCAGGTAGGCGACGGCCGCTTTCATGGTTTCGGCGCTTTGCAGCACGAAGGGCAGCTGCATCTGGCCAGAACCAAACAGTTCCCCCACAACCTTCATGCCATCAAGCAAGAAGGTGTTGATGATTTGCAGGGGAGGATAGGTGTGCAGGGCTTCATCGAGCGATGCGTCCAGCCCCAGCCGCTCCCCATCGATGATGTGCTGCTTCAGCCGTGCCTCGACGGCCAGGTCGGCCAGGGAAGGCCCGGAGGCCCGGGCTTCCTTGGCACTCACCCCTTCAAACAGGGTGGTGAGCTCCGTCAGGGGGTCGTAGGTGCAGATCGCCCCTGGTTGGTCAGACTCGAAGCGTCTGCGGTCGTAGATCAGATCCCGGCAGACCTGCTGGTGCTCGTTGCTGATCTTGACGAGGGGCAGGATCTTGGCCGGGCTGATGATGGCGGCATCCATGCCGGCCTCACAACAGTCATGTAGGAAGACGGAATTCAGCACAATCCGTGCCGCCGGCGAGAGTCCGAAGCTCACATTGCTGACACCGAGCACCACATGGGCCCCGGTTAGGTCACTGCGGATACGGCGGATTGCTTCGATGGTTGCCGCACCGTTGAGGCGGTCTTCCTCGATGCCTGTGGAGATGGGCAGGGCGAGGGGGTCGTAGAAGATCTCGTGGGCCGGGATGCCATATTCCACCGCATCCCGATAGGCCCTTTGGGCGATGGCGAATTTGCGCTCGGCCGTGCGGGCCATACCCTCTTCATCGATGGTCCCGATCACAACACCGGCGCCATAGGCTTTCGCCAGTTCCAACACCTTCAAGAAGCGTTCATCGCCATCCTCATAGTTGGTGGAATTGAGAATGCATTTGCCGCCAGCCACCTTCAAACCCGCCTCCATCTTTTGCCACTCGGTGGAATCGAGCATCAGCGGCAGGTTGACATTGGTCACCAGTCGACTCACCAGCTCGTGCATGTCCCGTTCGCCATCTCGACCGACGTAATCGACATTGACATCGAGCACATGGGCGTTTTCCTTTACCTGGGTTCTCGCCACCCCCACCAGTCCATCCCAATCCTCTTCCGCGAGCAGGTCTCTTACTTTCTTGCTGCCGCTGGCATTGAGCCTCTCGCCGATGATCAGAAATGAATTGTCCTGGTGGTAGGGCGTGGTGCCGTAGAGCGAAGCTGCCGATGGCTCCCCCTGTAGCAAGGGGCGCGCGTGCCGGTTCTCCGGGGTTCGCACAGCCCTGGCTGCGGGCTTGAGTTCGGCCGTCAGCTCGGCCAGGGCATGGATGTGCTCGGGGGTGGTGCCACAGCAGCCACCGATTACCTGCACCCCGAGGTCTTCGACAAAGTGCATTAACTGCATCTTCATCTCCACCGGCGTCAATCGATAGTGGGCAACGCCGCCGATGTTCTCTGGCAATCCAGCGTTAGGGATACAGCTAATTACAAATGGACTACACTCGCTGAGATAGCAGATGTGTTCCTTCATCTGCTCCGGGCCCGTGGCACAGTTCAGTCCGAGCACATCAATCGGGAAGGGCTCCAGAATCGACACCACCGCGGCGATATCCGAACCCACCAACATGGTGCCTGTGGCTTCCATCGTCACACTCACCATCAGTGGCCGGCGTTGGCCGATCTTGCTGAAGGCCGCCTCAAGGCCTTGCAGCGCCGCCTTGATCTGGAGAACATCCTGGCAGGTTTCGACGATCAACAGATCCACGTTCCCGGCCAGCAGGCCTTCGGCCTGCTCGGCAAAGGAGGCCTTCATGGTGTCGAAGTCGACATGCCCCAAGGTGGGCAACTTTGTGGTCGGGCCCATGGAGCCCGCCACGAAACGGGGCTTTTCTGGGGTGGTGTAGCGATCCGCCATCTCGCGGGCCAACTCGGCGGCCCGCTGATTCATGGCAAAGCTCTGGTCGGCGATGTCGTATTCCGCCAGCACCAGTGAGGTGGCCCCGAAGGTGTCGGTTTCGATTACATCACAATCGGCCTCGAGAAACTGCCTGTGCACTTCCTGCACCGCGTCCGGCCGGGTGAACACGAGGTTTTCGTTACAGCCTTCCAGGGCCGCACCGCCGAAGTCTTCAGGACCCAGGTCCATCTGCTGGAGCGAGGTGCCGGTGGCGCCGTCAAACACCAGCACCGGCCGATCAACGCTGTGGAGCCGTTCGAGAAAATCCACTTCTGTTACCCGTCTACCCGGATTCGCGTTACCCATGTGTCATAGGCGAAATCGCGGCCTTCTGTGATAGCCGTGAGCCGTTCGCGGATCGCGGCCATCAGGGGCCGATCCAGGGGTAACTCGGTGCTCTCCACCTGGCGCACGGGGGTGACCTTCGCAGCAGTTCCACTTAGGAACACCTCGTCGGCGATGAACAGCTCACTTTTGTCCACCGGCCGCTCCAGCACCTCAATGCCCATGGCCCGGGCCAACTCGATCACGCTGGCTCGGGTGATCCCTTCGAGGATGTCCTGGTCAACGCTGGGGGTGATCAGCACGCCGTCGCGCACAAGAAAGAGATTCATGCCACTGGCTTCGCTCACCTTGCCGCGGCTGTTCAGCAGCAGGGCCTCATCAAAGCCACTCTTGACGGCTTCGGTTTTGGCAAGGGAGCTGGTGATGTAGGCGCCACTTATTTTGCCCCGCAGGGGCAAGGAGCGATCCTCCTGGCGGGTCCAGGAGCTGATGCGGCAGCTCACGCCGTCGGGGGAGAGGTAGTCGCCCAGTTCCAGGCCGTAGATGAGGAAGTCGGTCTCAATATCGTGCAGTCGCGGCGCGATGCCCAGATCGCTGGTGTAAACGAAGGGCCTCAGATAGACCGGACAGGTCGGTTTGTTGGCCCGCAGGAACTCCCTGATCGCCTGATGAATTTTGTCCTCGCTGAGCTCAGTCAGCAGCAGGCGGGCGCTCTGGCTCAGTCGCCGGGCATGGCGATCGGCGCGAAACAGGAGAATTTCGCCTGAATCACTGGGATTGGGCAGGGCCCGCATGCCACCGAAGGCGCCCGTGCCGTAGTGAAGGGCGTGGGTTGCCACTGACAGGGTGGCCTCTGCAAAGGGCACACATTTGCCACCGAACCAGGCGAAGGGCAGGAACTGGTGCATGGTGACAACGGAGCTGGCAGAGCAGACGCGACACAAATGGGTCACGTTGACTTTGATCTTCTCACCGCACCCTGCAGGATGGCGTCATGCATCGCTTGGCTTCGATACCAGGGGGGAGTGGGGCCGCAGATGCCGGAGCGCTGGTTGAACAGCCGGCGGCGGCCGTGTTGCTGCTCAGCAGCGCCGACACCGACCTGCTGGCAATTGACCAGCTGCTCGAGCGGGAGCCCGATCTGCTGGGTGTCGAACTGCGGGGTCTGAACCTGGCCGCCCTGGCCCATCCAGCCCAGGTTGACCACTACCTCAGCACCACGGTGTGCCACTCCCGGCTGGTGCTGGTGCGCCTCTTGGGGGGCCGGGGCCATTGGAACTATGGGCTCGAGCGCTTGCAGCACTGGGCCGCGGACCAACCAGATCGGCAGTTGCTTTTGCTGGCAGGAACGGAGGAGGAGGAGCTCGTTTTGGCAGAGCTGGGTACGGCCCCAGTCGAGCTCTCGATTGCCCTGGCCCGCTGCCTGCGTGAAGGGGGGCCTCGCAACCTGCGCGTGCTACTGGAGACCCTGCGGGTCCTCCTGGCCGGTGGCACCCCGCAGCCGCCTGTGGCCGTGCATCTGGCCGATCCGTTGCCCCACGACTGGCGCCCGGAACCTGGCCCCCGGGTGGGGGTGATTGCCTATCGGGCCCTGCTGCAGGCCGGTGATTTGGCCCTGATGGAAGCCACCCTCTCAGCCCTGCGCCTGGCCGGGCTCAGCCCCCGGGCTTTGTGGGTGAGTGGTCTGCGCGAGCCGGCCGTCCAGAGCGGAGTCGCCGATCTGTTTCAACGTGAGGGCGTCGAGGCGGTTTTGTGCAGCACCTCATTTGCCTCGGTGCAGTTTGAGGAGGCGGGGCTCGGTGCCCCCCTCTGGGAGAGGTTGGGGGTGCCGGTGCTCCAATTGCTCTGCAGCAGCCAGCCCCGGCAGCGATGGCAGGCCAGCAGTATCGGCCTGGGCCCGATTGACTTGACCATGCAGGTGGCCCTGCCCGAGCTGGATGGCCGCTTAACCACCCGAATTGGGGCCTTCAAGGAAACGGTGGGCGCCAGTGGCCGCCTCGCGGCTGCCCTGCAGAGCTACCAGCCTGATCCTGAGCGGCTGGCCTGGATCGCCCGGCTCGCTGCCAACTGGATCAGCCTGCGCCAGACCCCAGCCGCCCAGCGGCAGATTGCCCTGGTGCTGGCCAACTATCCAACCCGCAACAGTCGACTCGCCAATGGGGTCGGCCTCGATACCCCGGCCTCGACTGCCCTGATGTTGCAGTGGCTTCAGCAGGATGGATACACGCTGGGTGATGGCCTGCCCGGGGAAGGGCTCCTAGATGACCTACTTCCCGCTGATGGAGAAGCCCTGATCCAGGCGTTGTTGGCTGGCCTTACCAATGATCCAGAGAGTGGCCACCGCCAGGCCCTCGACCACCTGCCCTTGGCGGCCTACCAGAGCTGGTACTGGCAGTTGCCAGTTGCTGCCCGCTCAGCTCTGGAGTCTGTTTGGGGGATACCAGAAACGGATGCTGGCTTGCAGCCGGGCCCAGGGGGGGCGCCTGCTTTCCCAATTAGGGGCTTGCGGTTCGAAAACGTGGTCGTGTTGATCCAGCCCGAGCGGGGATACGACCGCGATCCCAGCCTCAGTTACCACAGCCCCGACCTGCCCCCCACCCACGCCTACCTGGCCCAATACCTCTGGTTACGCCAGAGCTTCGGTTGCCATGCCGTGGTTCATGTGGGCAAGCACGGCAACCTGGAATGGCTCCCAGGCAAGGGGCTGGGCCTCAGTGGCGCCTGCTTCCCCGAGCTGGCCCTCGGCCCCATGCCCCATCTCTATCCATTCATTG
>NZ_JAGQCQ010000223.1:0-6249 GCF_024346275.1 Cyanobium sp. BA20m-p-22 | reverse complement strand
CACGGGCGTGGGCAATGCGGGCACGGTCAATATCAACGCACAGGAGTCTGGGCAGCGGGGGCGGGCCTAACCCCATGGCGACTGCGCTGGATCACCTCACCCGCCTGGAGCAGCAGCGATTCACCGGCCTGAAAGGGCTGCCAGTGCTCGTCGGTGGTGAGCGCCGAGAAATCCACCTGCAGCAGCGGATCCGCCGCTGCTGCAGGCTAGTGGCGGTGTCAAACAGCCACTGGCCGTTGCTGATCAGGGCATTGAAGGTGCCCTGCTCGGCCAGTTTGGCAGCGCAGTGGTGCAGTTGCTCAAATACCGCAGCCGCGTTGCTGGAATCGACCCCACTGTGATCAAGCCCTCGATGCGCTGGGCTGTGGTTTTGGCCTGATCCTCACCACCGCCCGTGCGCTCGGTGAATTCGGCGCCGTAGCCGTGGTTAGCGGCAACATCGCTGGCCAAACCCAAACCCTGCCGCTTTTTATTGAAGACGCCTACACGCAATACGACACCGAACTGGCCTACGGCGCTGCCCTAATCCTGGGGGGAGTTGGTCTGGTGTCGCTGCTGCTGAAGCTGGTGGTTGAACAGCTGATGGGTGGGGTGAAGGAGAGCAAGCCGATCAACTGAGGGTTGCTGAGGGCCGATGCCCTACAGAGATGGCAGGACCAACACCCCAATCCCAATAGGAGCTCCCTTCTCCATGCTCCTCTGTTCAGTCCAGCCCGCCCAGCCGGATCAGAGCCCCCACCACCACGAAGGCGATCGCCAGAGCGGTGATGCCGCGGATGTGGCAGCCCAGGCCGCTCAGGTTGGCGTCGGTGAGGTTGGGGATCAGCCGCAACCGGGCGTGCAGGGCTAGGGCTGCGGTGCCAGCCAGCAGCAACAGCTTGACGCCCACCAACATCCCAATCGGGTTGGCCGGGCTGAACAGCCCCTGGAAGCCGGGGAGATAGATCCAGCCCATCCACAAACCGGTGAGCACCTGAATGGCCAGGGCCGTGAGCCCCAGCGGCTCAAAGACCTCCTCGAAGGCGCGGACCTGGGCCGCGCTCTGTGCTCGCAAGGCCCTGGGGAGCACCCCCAGATCCAGCACCAAATGCCCACCGGTCCACACCGTGGCGGCCAGGGCATGAACAATTACCAGCAGCGGAAAAACAGACACAGCAGCTCCTTTGCAGGTGCCTCCACGATGGGTGCAATGTGCCGGGTCTGACCATGAAGGTGATCGTGGATCAATGCGTGGTGCCGATCGAGGGCGAGTGGGAGCCGGTGTTCCAGGCAATTGAGGCCTGCCACCAGACGGTGCACGCCAAGGGTTTCCCTCGCGTCTACACCACCGTCAAAATCAATACCCGCACTGACAAGGAGCAGACCCTGGAAAACAAAGTGGCCAGTGTGCGGGCACTGCTCTGATGGATGCTTTGCGGGAAAAGGCCAGCGAAGTTCTCGAGTTCTGGTTTGCCGAAACCCGGCCGCACCAGTGGTTCGCCAAGGACCCGGCCTTTGACGACCTGGTGCAGCAACGCTTTCTCAGGCTGATCCGCCAGGCGATCGCCGGTGAACTCGACTCCTGGAGTGCTGAGCCGTGCCGTGCCCTGGCGCTGGTGCTGCTGCTGGATCAATTCCCACGCCAAATCTGGCGCGATTCAGCGATGGCCTTTGCCGGCGATCCCCAGGCGCTGGCCCTAAGTCAGAAGGCGGTGGAACTGGGCTGGCTGGCGGCCGAACCTGAGCAAGCACGGCGGCAGTTTTGGTTGATGCCGCTGATGCACTCGGAAGACCTGGCGGTGCAGGACGAGGCGCTGCCGCTATTTGACCAGTTCACCGATCCCCGCACCGTTGATTTCGCTCGCCGACACCGGGATGTGATCGCCCGCTTCCAGCGTTTTCCGCATCGCAATGCTGCATTGGGTCGGGTGTCGAGCGCGGCGGAGCTGGCCTTTCTCCAGACGCCAGGCTCACGCTTCTGAGCTGCGCCACAGGGTCTGTCGCTCGCTGGCCACAGCCAGCAGCGCCATGACGAGAACCACCAGCAGCAGCACTGCTGTCGCCTGGTGGCCCAGGGGCATCAGCTGCAGCAGGGACGGCAGACCTGGGATGACCTGCAGCAGCAGCCACAGCCCCAGCCCCAGCCCCAGACCGATAGCGCCCCCCAGTTGGGTAAGGCGGTGGCGGGGTTCGCCGTTTAGCCACACCAGCACGCCGCCACCGAGCAGCAGCAGCGCGAACACCAGGCTGCGCCGCTCCACCGTTTCAAGGCCCGGCCAGCAGGCCAGGATCAGGGCCAGCAGGGCAAAGACGCCCCCCTGCAGTAGGGCCCGTCGCCAGGTGGCGGCACCGAATAAGGGCGCCTCGGGCGGCCGCGGGGGCTGCTTCATCAGGCCGCGGCTGGCGGGCAGGGCTTCGAACACCACGGTGCAGGCCGGATCGATCACCAGGTGCAGCAGGGCGATGTGCAGCGGCAACAGCAGCAGCGGTTGACCGGGAACCAGCAGCGGCAACAGGCTGATGGCGGCGATCGGCAGATGAATCGCCAACGTGTACCCCAGGGCGCGGTGCAGGTTGGCCTCGATACGGCGGCCCAGGGCCAGGGCCTCCACCAGGCTGCTGAAGTCGTCCTGCAGCAGCACCAGATCGGCCGACTCGCGCGCCACAGCGGTGCCACGCTTGCCCATCGCCACGCCGATGTCGGCGGCCTTGAGGGCTGGGGCGTCGTTGACGCCATCGCCGCCCATCGCCACCACCTCACCGGCTGCCTGCAACGCCTGCACCAGCTGCAGCTTCTGCTGCGGCAGCACCCGCGCGAACACGCTCACCTGCGCCACCTGGCCGGCCAGCTCCCGAGGGCTAAGGGCCTCCAAATCGACCCCGCTCAGCACCGGCCCCGGGGGCAGCCCGGCCTGATCGGCGATTGCCCTGGCGGTCTGCGGCCCATCGCCAGTGATCATCACCACCCGTACACCGGCCCCATGGGCCCGGGCGATGGC
The DNA here is from genome assembly GCF_024346275.1 of Cyanobium sp. BA20m-p-22. NCBI lineage: Bacteria > Bacillati > Cyanobacteriota > Cyanophyceae > Synechococcales > Prochlorococcaceae > Cyanobium > Cyanobium sp. BA20m-p-22. The sequence goes on along the minus strand of NZ_JAGQCQ010000223.1, from coordinate 3,271 downwards.
TGCTGGAACCTCTGAGCGCAACGGATCGGCCAGGGCGATCAGGCCCGCAGGCTCAAACAGGTAGTCGTGGACATTGGCGGGCGGGCTGCCGGCCTGCGGCCCCATCCCGGAACCGTTGAGTTGGGGGTGTAGGGGAGCACCATCGAGTCCGCGGGCCACCGCCAGCACCCGAAACCCCTGGCCTGCCAGCTCAGCCGCCGCAGCGAGCAAGGCTTCACTCGCTCCTGGTTCCAGGTGGCAGAGCTGGACGATGGCCTCCGGAGCCCCTTTGGCCGCCAGATGGGGCTGACCGGCGCCGTCGTGCCACAGCTGGGAATAGACGAGCAGATCGCTCTGCAACGGGTATTCCCGCGCCAGGGGCCAGTCGGGATGGAGGTGTTCGCTGTGGCCGAGCTCCTGATCCGCCAGTCGCTGGATGGCGAGCTCCATCGCATCCACCGGATCGTGGCGGCTGGCCAGCACCGCCAGCTCCAGCACCCCATGCCAGGGCTCCGCGAGCGCTTCTCCGCGGCGCCAGCGCTCACCTGTTGGCCAGGTGAGCAACTGGGCCACTGCCATACGGTTCTCGGTCAGCGTGCCGGTCTTGTCGACCGCCAGCACCGTGGCACTGCCCAGACTCTCGACGGCCGCCGGCCGGCGCGCCAGCACGCCAATGCGGGCCAGGCGCAGGGCACCGAGCGCCAGAAACAGCGCCAGCACCACCGGGATCTCATTGGGCAGCACCGCCAGCGCCAGCGCCAGGGCCGCCAGCAGCGCCGTGCTCCAGTCGCCGCTGAAGCCACCCTGCACAAGCGGCCAGCGCCGCGCAGAGGGCCAGGGCCAGCAGGCTGAGCCGGGCAGTGAGCCGGCGGGTGTGGCGCTGGAGACGTGTCGGGGGCGGCTCCACCTCGGCCAAGCTGCGGCCGATCTGGCCGAGTTCGGTGGCCTCCCCCACCGCTACCACCGTCGCCCAGCCCCGACCGCTGGCCACCAGCGAGCCGGCCCGCAGCAGATCGCCTGGCTGCTCGCGGGCCACCGGCAGCGATTCCCCCGTTAGCAGCGATTCATCCAGCCACAGGCCCACCCCCTCCAGCAGCTGCGCATCGGCGGCCACCCGGTCACCCTCCTCGAGCCGCAGCTGATCCCCAGGACCTAGCTGCTCGGGAGGGAGCTCCAGCTCCACCCCATCGCGGCGCACATGAGCCAGTGGGGCGGAGAGACGCGCCAGTTCCGCCAGGGCGCGCCGGCTGCGGCGCTGCTGCCAGGCATCCAGAAGGCTGATGCCCGCCACGAACACCAGCAGAATCGCCGCCTCCTGCGGTTCACCGATCAGGCCGTAGATCAGCGCGCAGGCCAGCAGCAGCAGGTTGGTGGGCTCCAGCACAGCGGGATCGCGCTTTGTCTGATGCTGATCAGGACTGTCGGCTTTGGCCCGGCAAGAGGGCGGCGGCCGCGATCAGCAGCTAGGCCCATCCGTCCTGCGTACCAAGTCATCGCTCCAGCCCTGGCAGCGGCTGGTGAGCCCCGGGATGCAGTTCACCCCGGCGTGGTGTCTGAACCAGTGGCAGGTCATGCAGACCTTGCGGCTGCGGGTCTTGAGCAGCATCTCATCGAGGTAGGGCCACTCCTCGATCGGGAGATCGAGCCGGGCATTCAGTGCTGCGGGTCGGGGAAGAGAGGCGCCCATGACTCATCCATTGCGTACGCATGTACTAGCACGGTTGAAGGAGCTTGGATGGCGCGGTCGTCGGTGCTGGATACCGTTCGGTCAAAGGAGAGATGCCGTTGCTCCGCGAGCTTGTTCTGGCCATCGGCATCCCCCTGGCCCTGCTGCTGCTGGCGGTGCCGCAACGGTTGGCCGAGCGTCCGTCCTGGCTGTGGAACACCAGCATCGGGCTGATCATTGTTCTGTCGCTGCTGCGCTGGTTACTGCAGCGCCCCAAGCTCAGGCTGGCCGGCTAATGCAGCTCACCGTAAGGATCAGACGCGCCTACCAACTCCGAAGAGACCTTCTGGGACTCTTCGTGGAGCTCATGGGCTGGGACCTCCCTCAGGAGAGCCCCCGGCCTCAATCGCCCTGACTACGTGGGCCTCTAAAGCGTGAAGCAGGGGCGGCCAGCTGTGACGATCGGGGGTGTCATCCAGCGGCAGGTCGTCGTAACGGAACACCGTGCCGAACGGCGTGAGGGTCTGCACGGCCTCGAAGCGCTCGGGCAGGGGAATGCTGTGGCTTGCCAGCAGATCAAGGAGCAGGCCGATGTTGTGGCTGCGAGGATAGTCGTGCCCGTGCAGGGCGTGATAGCCGAGGGTCTCATCGTCGATGGCTGGATCATCCAGCAGCCTGTCGAGCACGGCCAGGTCCTGAGCCGCCTTGCGCTGCAGCAGTCGTGCCTGATCAGAGCGAGTCATGGAGCACTCGACCCTCCCTGTGCGCTGCATACTCCACGGTGGCAGGAATCTGGCAGCGCTTGTTGTAACTGGCCTGGCTGGTCACGACCAGATCCACCGACATCAACACGCCCCGCAGCGCTTTTTGAAGGCGCACTATTTCGCTGTAGCGGCTGGTGAGCTGGGTTTCTATCACCAGCAAATCGAGATCGTTGGCTGCGGCCAGCTCGCCACGGGCAGCTGATCCGAACGCGATCAGCCGTAGCGGAGAAGCCGCCGCCGCCAGGCGGGTGACCACGTCGTTGACCTTGTCGGCCGTGACAGCCCAGGCCTGGCCTGGAGCCTCAGCAGCAACAGCAGGGTTGGATTGGGTCATGGGGCTTTGACAAACGACCGGACAGCTCGCCGGCCCTCCAGGCTAAGGCTGGCGCGACAACTGATAGCTCATCTCCAATTGCCGCAGCAGGGACTGACTGATCAACCCAATGGCAAAGAGGACCTCTTGGCGCAGGAGCGGCGGTGCGATGTAGCGCCCTTTTTGGGCGGAGACAGTCGTGCAGCGGCTGTTGGCATCACGAAACTGCTGGTGAGAGCCGCGCCGGCGAACCACCTCAACCCCCAGCTTGCTGAGGATTTCTATCAACTCCGATGGCTTGAGAACTGGAATTGACCCCACGCTCAAGCCGCCTCTGCTCGAGAGGTTCAGCGATCCGCGCTCCACCGACTTCGCCCGCCGGCATCGGGATGTGATCGCCCGCTTTGGTCGCTTCCCCCACCGCAACGTCAATTCCCAGGGCGCTGTGGGTTTCGGTGATCAATCCAGTCTCTGCTGATCAAGGATTCGCGGCACTGCGCTCTTCCGGGGTCAGCAGAGCCACCACGACGTTGGTGTCCAGATAGATCA
>NZ_JAGQCQ010000222.1:0-6269 GCF_024346275.1 Cyanobium sp. BA20m-p-22 | reverse complement strand
CAAACGGGCCTTCTCCTACTCCACCACCTCCTACCTGGGGCTGGTGTTCATCGCCATCGCCCTTCAGCAGCCGGGGATTGCCATGCTGTTGCTGTTTGCCCACGGCCTGGCCAAGGCCCTGATCTTCATGAGCGTGGGCAGCATCATCGCTACCACCAGCTGCCAGGACCTGACCGAACTCGGTGGCCTCGGCTCCCGTATGCCGGCCGCCACCACCGCATACCTGGTGGGCAGCGCCGGCCTGGTGGGCCTGCTGCCCCTGGGCTGCTTCTGGTGCTTCGGGCTGCTGGTGGAGAGATTTGCCAGCCAGTACCCCTTCTTTGCCGCCGTTCTGCTGCTCACCAACGGTCTGACAGCCTTCAACTTCATTCGTGTATTCCGCCATGTGTTCATGGGCCCGCCCCTGCCTAAAACCAAGCGCGCCCCCGAGGTGAACTGGCTGATGGCCCTGCCGATGGTCAGCCTGACGGTGTTGGTCGTGCTGATGCCCCTGCTGATGGCTCGCCTCCATTCAGTTCCCGCCCTCGCCTCCTTCTCCTGGCCAGTAGCCCTGGCCGTTACCGCCAGCGGCCTAGTGGGGGCGGTGGGCGGCTCCCTGGTGCCACTGAACAAGTTCTGGTCCCGCTCGACGACCCGGTCGCTGCGGCTGCTGCAGGACCTGCTCGCCTCCGACTTTTACACCGACCGGATCTACCGCGCCACGATCGTGGCGGCGGTGGCGGGTCTGGCCCGGCTTTCGAACTGGATAGACCAGACCCTGGTGAATGGCCTGGTCAACGGGATCGGCCGGTTGTCGCTGGCCAGCGCCGAGGGTCTCAAGCTGGGGGTGAGCGGCCAGCTGCAGAGCTATGTGCTGACGGTGCTTGCGGCGATCCTGTTGCTGCTGGCCTCGCTGCAGTGGTTGCCGCTGCAGTGGCTGCACGGATGAGGAGAACAAGATGCTGAGCCTGCTGCTACTGATTCCCTTTGCCGGAGCCCTGTTGCTGGCCCTCTGGCCCGGCCGGCCGGCGGAGGGGCGCATGCGCACGGTGACGCTGGTGGTATTGGGCCTGCAGCTGGCCTGGAGCCTGGTGGTGCTGGCCCGCTTCGACCCAGCCAACAGCGCCATGCAGTTGCAGGAATCCCTGCCCTGGGTGGAAAGCCTGGGGCTCGAATACAAGCTCGGCGTGGATGGCCTGTCCTTGCCACTGGTGCTGATCAACGCTGCTTTGACGCTGGTTTCGGCCATCTGCACCCGAGATATCGACAAGCGGCCGCGCGTTTATTTTTTGCTGCTGCTGGTGATCAGTGGGTCTGTCAATGGGGCCTTTCTCGCCGAAAACCTGCTGCTCTTTTTCCTTTTCTACGAGCTCGAACTGATCCCCCTCTGGGGCCTGATCGCCATCTGGGGCGGAGTCAACCGGGCCTATGCGGCCACCAAGTTTCTGATCTTCACTGCCGTTTCCGGCATGTTGATCCTGGGGGCTTTTCTGGGGCTGGCCCTGTTGACGGGCACCGCGGACTTCAGCCTCACGCCGATCACCGGTGAACGGCTGGCCATGGGCAGCCAGCTGCTGCTACTTGGCGCCCTGCTGATCGGCTTCGGCATCAAGGTGCCCCTGTTCCCCTTCCACAACTGGCTCCCCGATGCCCACACCCAGGCCTCCACGCCGGTTTCGGTGCTGCTGGCTGGGGTGCTGCTGAAGCTTGGCACCTATGGGTTACTGCGTTTCTGCATGGGTCTGTTCCCCGAGGCCTGGGCCCTTTTGGCCCCTGGCCTGGCGGTCTGGGCGGCGGTTTCGGTGCTGTTTGGTTCGCTGGCGGCGATCGCCCAAAAGGACATGAAACGCATGGTGGCCTACAGCTCCGTCGGCCACATGGGCTACATCCTGCTGGCTGCAGCAGCGGCCACGCCAATAGCGATCCTAGGGGCGGTGTTCCAGATGGTGGCCCACGGCCTGATCTCAGCCCTGCTGTTTCTGCTGGTGGGAATCGTTTACCGCAAAACCGGCACCCGCGACCTCACGGTGCTGCACGGCCTGCTCAACCCCGAACGGGGCCTGCCGTTTACTGGAACGTTGATGATCGTGGGGGTGATGGCCAGCGCCGGCATGCCTGGCATGGCTGGCTTCATTTCCGAGTTCATGGTGTTCCGCGGCAGTATCGGTGCATTCCCTTTTGCCACCCTGCTGTCGATGGTGGGTTCGGGGCTCACTGCTGTTTACTTTTTGCTGCTGGTGAACCGGGCCTTCTTTGGCCGGCTGGCGGTTACTCCGCCCATCGATCCAGTGGCCCATGGCCGGCTCGATGTGAACCTTGCAGCGGTGGCTCCGCGCGAAACCATCCCGGCGATGGCCCTGGCTGTGGCCGTGTTTGCGATCGGTCTGCTGCCCTACGGCCTGGGCCGCCTGAGCGAGGCCGCCAGCACGGCCATGGTCCAGCTGCCAGCGCTGGCAGCCGCCGTGTATTCCGGAGGCCTGGGCTGATGCCGATCATTTCTGCTGAACTGGTGCGCAGCGGCGGCATGCCCAGCGCCGCCGAGCTGGAGGCCTCCCTGCTGGCCGGCCAAACCCTGCTGAGCAACACGGCCGAGCACCTGATCGAGGTGGTGGATGTGCTGGAAAGCTACGGCCAGGTGCTCGATGCCTACAGCAAAAACCTGATCTTCCAGGCCGAGCAGCAATTTCTGCTGCCCTTCCCGCTCTTTAAATATCTCGATGGCGACAAGACTGTGGCCAAGATCTGGCGCCATCTCAATCACGACCGGATCAATTTCGAGTATGCCGAATACTGCATGAAAGCCATGCTCTGGCATGGCACTGGCGGCCTCGATGCCTATCTGGATTCGGAGCCTTTTGCCGCCAATTGCCGCGCCATCATTGCTCGCAAGACCCGCCGCGATCCCCTGCTGGCCCTGCTCCACCCTGTGTTTCGGGGCTTCCTGATCGAGCTGATCCGCACGGCGGCCACCACCTCTGCCCTGGGTCAGTTCTGGCGGGTGATGAGCGATCTTTTCCTGGATCTGGCCGCAGCCGAGGCGGCCGGGCGGGTGGGCTCGATCGAAGCGGTGGTGGAGTTCATCAAGGACGGCCTGGTGGCGGCCGCCGCCCAACCGATCACCTATGCGGTGGAGATCGAGGGTGAACGGATGTGGGTGTTGCCGCCGGAGGCCAGACTCACCTTCCTTGCGGATGTGGCCGTGCCCTACGTGGAGGCCGTTTTCCTGAGGGGTTTGCCCTTCCTGGGTACGGTGAGTTTCAACGCCCAGGCCCAGCAGATCTCGCCAGACCAGGGCCAGTTTGCCTACGGCGCCCTCTATGCCGACCCCCTGCCGAGCATGGGAGCGGGCATCCCGCCGAGCCTGCTGATGCAGGACATGTATCGCCACCTGCCGGAGCGGTTGCACCAGTTGTATCGCCAGCGCGGCCGGGGCGAGGGGGACGTGCGCGTCAAGATCTGTATGAGCTTCCAGAAGTCGATGTTCTGCGTCACCAATGCCGCCATCCGCGGCACCTTCCCCAGCCCGCTTAGCAGCGGTGATCCAGCTGAGCAGGCCGCCAACCGCGCCTATGCCGCCGCCTGGGCCAGCCGCCTGGCGGTGGCCCGCACCGATTGCCTCGATTGACTTATGGACCAAGCCTGGACTCCCCGCCCCAAACCCGACCAGCCCGAGCGGCTGGAGAGGCGGCTGGAATTTGACGATTACGCCACAACCCGCGACTTTCTCGAGCGGCTCAATGCCCTGTGCGAGCAGCAGCAACGCTTCCCCGATATCAGCTTCGGCCGCACCTACGTCAACCTCACCCTGCGGGCTGAGGCCGACAACACCCCCATTGGTGAGCCTGAGTGGGGCTTTAGCGCAGCGATTGACGCGCTGATCGGCTGATTTTCTACAACCCTGTTCTCCCTTTATTGGCATGGGTTACCCCTCTGACGACACCCTGATCGACCTGCAATCGGCCTATGACGGGGCGGGTATTCAGGCGATGCTGGACCAGCTGGATCGGGAGCTGATCGGTCTGCGGCCAGTGAAAGCCCGGATCCGGGAGATCGCTGCCCTGTTGGTGGTGGATAGGGCGCGTCAGCAGGTAGGCCTGGAGACCACCCCACCGAGCCTGCACATGTCGTTCACGGGGCGGCCGGGCACCGGCAAGACCACGGTGGCAGAGCGCATGAGCAAGATCCTGCATGGCCTGGGCTACGTGCGCAAGGGCCACATGGTTACGGCCACCCGAGACGACCTGGTGGGTCAGTACATCGGCCACACGGCCCCTAAAACGCGGGAGATGCTCAAAAAAGCGATGGGCGGGGTGCTGTTCATTGATGAGGCTTATTACCTCTACCGCCCGGAAAATGAGCGCGACTATGGCGCCGAGGCGATTGAAATATTGCTCCAGGTGATGGAGGGCAACCGGGATGATCTGGTGGTTATCTTTGCTGGCTATAAGGAGCGAATGGATATCTTCTATCAGAGCAACCCCGGCCTCTCCTCCAGGGTGGCAAATCACATTGATTTTCCCGACTACTCTGCTGCGGAGCTGCTGGCGATCGCCCAATTGATTCTGGCTGCTGAAAACTACCGTTTCAGTGAAGAAGCCAGCCTGGCCTTTGCCGAATACATCCAGCGCCGCATGCAGCTGCCCTTTTTTGCCAATGCCCGCTCGATTCGCAATGCGATCGACCGGGCCCGCATGCGCCAGGCCAACCGGCTGTTCAGCCGCATGGGCAGCCCACTCACCAAGTTGGATCTGATGACGCTCGAAGCGGTGGATATCACGATCAGCCGGGTGTTTGCCGGCGAACTGGAGGGAAGCGACCCGGCCAGGCCGCTTTCCTAAATGCCGGCTTTGGCATGGGCAGACTGTTCCTTGTGTTACTAAGGGCCAGGCGCCAGAGGGAAGACCAGGAATTATGCAAAAAATGCATAACCCGGATCCAGAAACTCAGGTGAAATCGAGCCCAAATCGAAGCCAAAGTTTGGCGTTTGCGAGTAGAGTTTAAGCAAATCTAAAGCTAGATCAAGGGCGCCTGCGCCCGAGAGCTTCCGTTCTCACTGGCTTTTGCTCGCTCCTATCCGAAATGCCACTCGCACCCGCCAGCAAGCTCCCGGATCTGCTGGCGGAATGGCAGAAGCGTTTGCAGGGGTGGGCCCTGGATGGCTCCTTGACTGCGGCAGCGCAGGAGGCCCTTGGCCTAGGGGGCGAGCCAAAAGCCCTTGCCGATCTGGTGGCTGCCTGGGCCCGCGGCAATTTCAGCGGCCTGCCGCCTGTGGTTCTGCTCTCCTCAGCAGATATCAATGGTGCTCTGGGGGCGTATGCCATAAGCACGGGGTCGATCTATCTCAATGCCGATTGGCTGTTGAGCGCGAGCCAGGAACAGGTGAATGCGGTGCTTACAGAGGAGTTGGGGCATCACTTGGATGGGGTGCTGAATGCGGTGGATACGCCGGGGGATGAAGGCAACCTATTTGCCGCAAACACCCTGAAAATAGAACTTACTCGTGAGGCAAAAGAAGCCATTCAAAGAGAAGATGATAGCATTTTTATTACAGTCCAAGGAAATCAGGTAGAAGCGGAAGCCACCATAATCCGCACTGAGGATTTTGGAATATACCAACTTGCATTTTCTTCCGCAGGGACTGGAGGTGTTTACCTGAGGAAAAGGATCACCGAGGGCAGTAGCACCTTTGCTTGGGAATCCCTCGTTCCTGCTGCAGGAACTTTCCAGACATCAAATTCAATATACTCAGACCTGACCACTGCACAGGATGGATTCATCTACGTAGGTATTACGGCACAGAAGGATATCTTTTTCGACGAACCAATTGTCTGTAAGTACTCGAATAATGGCAGCCTGATATGGAGCATGCGCCCAGAGGGAGCGAATTCCCTTGGATACCAATACTGGGCAAGGCTATTTTCAGTAGCCCTGGGAGGTGATGGATACCTTTATGTGCGAGGAGAGACTGCTAAACATTTCACGACTGGCGTGTATTTGGAGAGCGGAGATACAGTGGCTTTCCTACAAAGGATCGCAGTAAGTACAGGGTCTATCTTGGATACCTTATACCAGAGCGCAGCATCGACGTTTGCAATCCCTCCGGTTGGAAGCACCACAAATCAAGCGCCCGTCATCAGCCTCGCGGTTTCCCCAACGGCGGTTTCAGAAGATGGCACCGCCAACCTGATCTATACCTTCACCAGATCTGGGCCCACCACTTCAGCTCTCAACGTCAACTACACCGCGAGTGGCACGGCAACCATTGTCACCGATTACACCGGTATCAGCAG
>NZ_JAGQCQ010000221.1:0-6278 GCF_024346275.1 Cyanobium sp. BA20m-p-22 | reverse complement strand
CACCGTCGGATCGTCGGCGCCGACGGCGCACAGCCATTCCGCCAGCTCGGGAGCCAGGCCCGAGCTGGCGGCCGCGCAGGCGCCTGGCTGCCAGCCGGGTTGCTGGGCTGCGGCCAGCTGCTGCAAGCGCCGCACCCCCCGCTCGGGATCGATGCTCACCAGCACCTCCAGGAGGTTGCGCACGGTGAGCGGGCTATCGCTTCCCCAAACCAGCGCCTGCTCATAGGCGGCGGCGGCGGCCTCAAGCCGCTGTCGGCCGCGGCGGGCATCGCCGAGTTTGTGCGGGGTCCAGAAGCTGCGGCTGCCTGCCGCCAGCGCCTGCTCCAGGGTGGCCTCGCAGTCTGCGAAGCGGCCCTGCATCAGCAACACGTAGGCGAGCAGGTCGAGCTGCTCAGCAGAGGCGGCGCCGAGTAGGAGCAGCCGCCGCAGGGCCCCCTCCGCCACCAGCCAATCGTGGGCGGCGAGCGCCTGACGCAGCACTTCAGTCCAGGGCGATGCGGGCTCCATCACGGGTTCCATTACGGGCTCCAGCCCTGGGGGCTTGCCGCTTCGCTGCGGGCCACGGCATCCAGGAGATCGATCTGGGCACTGACGCAGCGGCGATGGTCAAAGTGGCTGGCGATATGGCGGCGGGCACCGAGGCGCAGGGGGGCAGCGATCTCCGTAGCGCTCAGCAGGGTGAGCAGGGTTTGCAGCAGGGCGGCGGGATCGTCGGCGGGCACCAACCGGCCGCTCACCCCATCGATAACTAGCTCCTCCACCCCGGCGTCGGCGCAGGCCACCACAGGAGCGCCGCAGGCCATCGCCTCCAGCAGGCTCCAGCTGGGTACGTAGGGCCGGCTGAGATAGGCATGCACCCGGCTGATGCGAAACAGATTGCGCAGCTGATCCGGTGGCAGCAGGCCGGGTGTGTGTAGACGGCGGCGGTCAATCCCCTCGCCCAGGCCCGCCAGCAAGTGTTGGAGCCAGCTGCCATCAGCCGCAGGGGGGCTGCCGTAGCAGCCCCGGTCGCAGGCGCCGGCGAGCACCACCTGTAGCTGGGGCAGGCGCTGCTGCAGTGCCGGCAGCACGGCGAGAAGGCGATCGAGGCCCCGCAGCGGCTCCAAACTGCGGGCCGCAAAGCTGAGCACCAGGGTCTCCGAGCCGAAGCTGGTGCCATCGGCGAGCCGCAAGCGGGCCAGCGGATCCGGGGCATAAAGCCGCAGATCCACCCCTTCATGCAGCACCTTCAGCCTGGGCTGCAGCCAGGGGGGATGGCTGTCCCGCTGAAAGCGGCTGGCGGTGATTCCCACCGTCATGCGGCGGATCGCCACGGCGTCCGCCCACTGCTGGATCTGCCGGCCCCCTGCCGCAGTGCGATCACCGCCGAGCAGGGGGGAGGTGAGATCGAGTTCGAGCATCGCCACCAGGGGGGCGGCGGGGAAGAGATCGTCGAGGAGCAGCGCATCTCCCCAGAAGCAATGGGCGAGCACCACATCGGGGCGCCAGCCCGTTGCCGCCAGTGGGGTGAGGGCGGCGACCACCCGCCGCGCCTGCTGCCAGGGGGCCAGTAGACGTCTGGCGGGATCGGGGTGGCGCAAGTCGGCGTTGACATCACCACCACAGGCCAACCAGCGGAAGCGCCCGGCTGGCCTGCTCACTTGACTGCTCACTTGGCTGCTCACAGCCACCACGTCATCCCCGCGCCGCACCAGGGCGGGGGCGAGATGGAGAAACTGCCCGGGAAAATTCTGGTGCAGCAGCAGCACCCGCACGGGTCTTCTCAGCGGGCCGTGCGCAGGGCACGGGCGCCGCCGGAGAACTGGTTGAATAAGAGCTCGAGGATGCTGGCCTTGTCGAGCTTGAGGTTGGCGGTGAGGGCCATGCCGGCCTGGAGCCCGAAGCGCTGGCCATCTACCTCTAAGTATTGGCGGCTCAGTTTGAGTTTCACCGGGAAGCGCGGCACCTTCAGCTCGCTGGTCTCGTCTGGGGGCAGGGCATCGGTGCCGATCGAGATCACCTCGGCAGGGAGCCAGCCGTACTTGTCGCGGCGATAGGCGGGGAATTCGAGCTCGGCGCTCTGGCCGGGCCTGACAAAGGCGAGATCGGCATCCGGCATGTCCACCCGGGCCTGGAGGTTGTCGATCGGCACCACCTTGAGCAGATATTCGGCGCTGATCGCCAACTGGCCCCGCTTGGCACTGAGATCGAGGATGGTGCCCTTGAAGGGGGCCTTGAGCACGATCTGGCGCAGGCGGCTGCGGGTGGCCACCAGGCTGGCGCGGCTGGCGGAGAGTTCGCTGGCCACCAGGGCCTCCTTCTGGGCGGATTCAGCCTGCAGTTTCTGGATTTCGGCCTGGGTGGAGCTGATGCGGGCATTCAGTTCGGCGCGGCTCTTTTCGGTATCGAGCACGCTGAGCTGGCCGTAGCCGCCCTCCTTGGCGAGGGGGCGCAGTTGGGCTAATTGGGCATCGGTGATCCTGAGCTGCTGCTGGGCTCCTAGGAGCCTGGCCCTGGCCTCGGCAATTGCTGCCCGCAGCCGCTGCACTTCGGCCAGGGAGGTAGCCACCAGCGAACGCTGCTTGTCCACCATCGAGGAGGCCTCGGCCTGGAGGGTTTCGGTGTCGAGCACCACGAGGGGTTGGCCGGCGCTCACCAGCTGGTTTTCCTTGACCAGCACCTGGCTGATCACCCCCTGCTCGGGGGGGGACACCTCCTGGGTAGAGCGCAGGGTCTGCAGGCGGCCAGCTACGGGTACGACACGATCCACCTTGATCAGGGCGGCGGCGCCGATCACAAACAACACCAGCACCGAGAGGCTGGAGCCGATCACCATGGGCATCCAGGAGGGGGGGCGGCTTTCGAGGCGCAGGTCGTCTGTGGCGAAGCCGGTGTCGTCGAGGCTTCTGACCCCATCAGTTGGCTGGCGTGGGACAGTGCGCTTGGCCAGGGCCCGGTTGTTGGCGGGTGGGCGGGTCATGGGTGGGTCATGCGGTGGGTTCTCAACGGGAAGACTCCGCGGGAATGCCCACCTGCTGGTAGTAGAGGGTGGCGTAGGACCCACCCAGGCGAATCAGCTCCCCATGGCGGCCATCCTCAACGATGCGGCCGCTTTCCATGAACAGGATGCGATCGGCATCGCCCAAGGTGGTGAGGCGGTGGGTGATGAACAGCACGGTGCGGCCGCGGAAGCGCTGCCTGAGATTGGCGAAAACCTGGCGCTCCGTCTCTGCGTCGAGGGCGGAGGTGGCTTCATCGAGGATCAGCAGGGAGGGGTTCTGCAACACCATCCGGGCCAGGCAGAGGCGCTGGCGCTGGCCACCGCTCACCCCCGCTCCCCGCTCGACTAGGCGGGTGGCATAGCCATTGGGGAGGGCGCGGATGAAGTCGTGGGCGGCGGCCACCGTGGTGGCGTCAATCACCGCTTCCAGGTCGGCATCGGGGCTGTTGAGGCGCAGGTTTTCGAGCACGGTGCCCTCAAACAGCAGGCCGTCCTGGGGCACATAGCCCACCTGGGCGCGCAGGCTGGCGAGTTGCACCTTCTCCACATCATTGCCATCGAGCAACACCGTGCCCTTCTGGGGCAGGTAGAGCCGATCGATCAGCTGAACCAGGGTGCTCTTGCCACTGCCGCTGAGCCCCACAATCCCCACGAACTGGCCGGCCTGGATGCGGAGATCGAGGCCATCGAGCAGGTAGGGGCTGCGGGGGCCATAGCGGAACGACACCCGCTCGAAGTGCAAGTCGCCGCGCAGGGGCGGCAGGGGTGGCTGCTGCTGGTCGGAGCTGCCGGCTTCCGGCAGGGTTTCCATCACCTGGCTGAGGGCGGCCAGGGATAGGCGCAGTTCCTGCACCCCCTGCCACAGGCCCCCCAGCCGCACGAAGGAACTGACGATCCGGTTGGAAAGGATGCGGATGGCGAAGAAGCCGCCGATGCTGAGCTGGTTGGTGAGGATTAGGCCCGCGCCCACGCCGGTCAACACCACGTCTGCCAGGCCACCGATGGTGCGGCCTGCCTGGCCCAGCAGGGCGGAGAGGCGGGTGAGACGGAAGCGGGAATTGGTGTAGCGGCGGTAGCGATCGAGCCAGCGCCAGCGAGCCTCCACCTCGAAGTTCTGGCTCTTGACCGTGCGCATGCCGGAGAGCAGCTCCACCAAATAGGAATTGGCGGCCGCCAGGGAGCGGTTACTGATCTGCAGGTTGCGCTCGATCAGGGGCGCTCCGAAGAAGTTGAGGCCGATCAGGAGCGGCACCACCGCCAGGGTGATGAGGGTGAGGGTAGGGCTAATCACGAACAGCACCACAAACACCAGCAGGCCGAGGGCGAGATCGAGGCCGGCGCCCAGCACCTGCTCCACCACAAAGCGGCGGATTGCATAGAGCTGGTTGACGGTGTAAAGAATCGCCCCCACCTGGCGGCTCTCGAAATAGGGCAGGGGCAGACGCAGCAGATGTTCCACCACCGATGAGCCCATGCGCACGTCAACGCGATCGGAAAGGTCGGCGGTAACGAGGGCGCGCAGGCCGCCGATCACGCCATTTACCAGGTTGGCCACCACCAGCAGCACCAGGATTGGCGCCAGCAGGGAGGGGTTGTTGCGGGCTATAACCGCGTCGAGCACCACCATGATGCTGAGGGGCAGCACCAGATCGAGAACCTGGGAGATGAAGCCCGTCAGCAGCACCATGGTCACCATGCCGGGATAGCGGGCGAAGGCACTGCCAAACCAGCCCAGGCCCACCTTTTCGACGTCGTCGCGGCCGGCGCGGCCCTCGCGTACCACCAGCACATCGAGGCCGTCGGGGCAGCGCTGCTCGAGCTGGGCCAGGCCGAGTCGCACCGGGCCGCGGCGGGGATCGCTGATCAGCACACCGCTGCCCCGACCGGCCACCAGCAGCAGCACAAACTGACCCTCGAGATCGAGCACCGCCGGCGGCTCCAGCCGGGCCAGCTCCCAGGCCCGCGCCCGCAGCGGCCGGGTGTCAAAGCCAAGCGCCTCGAGCTGCAAACCCACCTGGGGCAGCTTCAGTGCTCCCAGCCGCTCCTCCACATCGCGCAGGTTGCGCAGCAGCTGGTCGCTGGAAACCACCAGCTCCCGGGCCTGGCAGAGCTGCTGGATGCAGAAGTAGGCCTGCTCCACCCGATCGGCGGCCGGATTGGTTTCGCCGCTGCTGCCGTCGGGGCGCGGGCGGCTGTCGACGAAGCCCAGCTCAATCGGATCGCTCGCCCCAAGGCTGGCCACCGCCGCCACGGGCACCATCGCAGCAGGAGCTGAGGGGGGCGAGGCGCTGGCGTTCAGGGCCGCTTCGGGGATGGCCACCACCCGGGGCGGCAACTGGTTCACCGGCTGCCGCCAACCTTCGGAATCCGATTGCAGCTGGTCTCCCGGCAGCAGCCCATCGGGCTGGCGGGGGCCGCTGTAGAGCAGGAGGTGGCCCGGGGGGAGGCGGTCTTCGGGGCCGAGCAGCAAGGCCTCTGCCAGCAACAGCTCAAGCTGTTGCTTGGGCTGGGTGGGCCGCTGGCCCTGGGCCCGCCACCAAACCTCCATCAGGCTGGCCAGCTCTTCGAGGCAAGGGCGGCCGGCCACGGCGTGGCGCAGCTCGGGCTCCTGTTGCAAGAGCCGCAGGGCCGGCAGGGCTGGCACTACCAGCAAGGTAGATGGCTGGGAAGCCACCAGGCCCAGTTCCGGTTCTCCACGCCACAGCGACGACCAGCCCAGCCAGCTGCCGGGGCTGGCCAGGCCCAGGCTCAGTGGGGTCTCGCCAGGCCTGAGCTGCAGCCGCCGCAGCCTGCCTTCCAGCAGCAGCGCCGCCCCGGGGGGTAGCTGGCCGGCCCGCTGGAAGGGCTGTCCCACGCTGAGCTGCTGGATGGAGGCTTCCGCCGCCAGTCGGTTGATCAGCTGGTCGGAGACGTTGGTGAGGGCTGCTGAACCCCGCAGCAGCTGTTCAAATCGCATCAGCTGGCCACCTCCAAGGGGGCTGCCTCTAAGAGGTCTGCCAACTGCATCAGCCGATCGCGCAGCAGCAGGAGCTGTTCGCGCTGCCAGCGGCTGCGGCACTCATCCAGCAGCTGGCCACGCACTTGGTCGTCTAGCCGGCCGGCCTGCAGGGAATCGACCCGGATCAGGTGCACAACGCCATTGATGTCGAGGGGAGGAATCAGTTCGCCGGGCTGGTATCGGCGCACGACGCGCATCAGCAGAGGATTGAGCCGGTTCACCGGCACGGGACCCACCACACCGCGCCGCAGGCGGTCGGCCTCATCGGCATGGCGCTCAACCACCTCATGGAAGGTGCAT
>NZ_JAGQCQ010000220.1:0-6307 GCF_024346275.1 Cyanobium sp. BA20m-p-22 | reverse complement strand
CATGCATCAGCCCTCAATTCCAGCCGGGGCCAACGGAGAGCTGATCTCCCATTTGCAATACATGTTTGAGCACCCGGGCGAGGGTGATAACCACAACGCCGATGCCTTTGCCCACTGCTACAAAAGGCTTGCCGAGATTATTCCCCAGCTGATCGGCGAGGGCTGCAATCCCCGGATCATGCTCGATTATTCGGGCAATTTGCTCTGGGGTTTCGAGCAGATGGGCCGCCAGGACATCCTCAGCGCCCTTAACACCCTCGCCTGCGATCCGAGCCTGCAGCCCTACGTGGAGTGGCTCGGCACCTTCTGGAGCCATGCGGTGGCCCCCTCCACGCCGATCCCAGATCTCAAGTTGCAGATCCTGGCCTGGCAGCACCATTTCGCCGCCCTTTTTGGCCCCGAGGCCCTGCAACGGGTGAAGGGTTTTTCGCCGCCGGAGATGCACCTGCCCAACCACCCCGACACCCTCTATGCCCTTGTCAAGGCCCTGGTGGAGTGTGGCTACCGCTGGTTGCTGGTGCAGGAGCACAGCGTTGAAAATCCCGATGGCTCCAGCCTCAGTCGGGAGCAAACCCTGATCCCCAACCGCCTGGTGGCCCGCAACTCCAGCGGCGACACGGTGAGCATTATCGCCCTGATCAAAACCCAGGGCTCCGACACCAAGCTGGTGGGTCAGATGCAGCCCTGCTACGAGGCCCTTGGCCTCGGCCGCCAGCCCCTGGGCGCCAGCACTATTCCGGCGTTGGTGTGTCAAATCGCCGACGGAGAAAATGGTGGCGTGATGATGAACGAGTTCCCTGCTGCTTTCATCCAGGCCCACCAGCGCATCGCCAGCCCGGCTGAGGGCAGCAAAACGGGTCAGGCAAGTAAAACAGTGGCGATCAATGGCAGCGAGTACCTGGAGTTGCTCGAGGGGGCAGGGGTGAACAGCACCGCCTTCCCGGTGATTCAGGCGGTGCAGCAGCACAAGCTCTGGCCGCTGCTCGATCCCCAGGGCAGCACCGAACCGCCCGATGCAGCAGCGGTCCAGGCCGCCATTGCCCAGCTCCAGGCCGCCGAGCCCTCCTTCTCAATGGCCGGGGCTTCCTGGACCAACAACCTCAGCTGGGTGGAGGGATACGCCAATGTGCTCGAGCCGATCAACCAGCTGAGCGCCCGCTTCCACAGGCATTACGACCCCCTGGTGGCGGCCGACCCTGCCCTGACCCAAACCCCGGCCTACCAGCAGTGCCTGCTGCACCTGCTGCTGCTGCAAACAAGCTGCTTTCGCTACTGGGGCCAGGGCACCTGGACCGACTACGCCAGAGAAATTCACCGGCGTGGCATGGAATTGCTCAGCAATTAGGGCTGGGCAAGGGCCTGGTTAAGGGCCTGGTCCAGGCTCGCAAGCCGACGACCATTCACCCCCAGATCTGAATCCCCGCTGCGGGATACCGACCTGGCCTGCAGCTGGCCCCGGGCCTGGTCTGCATAGAGCTCCAGGTCGTCGACAAAGCCAAACAGGGCGCTGCTGGCGGTGGCATGCAGGTAGCCATCGCCTTGCTCCACTAATGTGGTTCGGGGTATGGCCTGCACCACGGTCACCAGGCGGGCGAATGCGGCTTCCGGATCGCTCACCTCCCAGTCGGCCCGGGCGCAGTGGGCCGGAGACGGACAGGGAGACAGGAAGCCGTCGTGCACCCCCAGCTCAGGCGGCACCGGGCCTACCAGGTGGAACAGGGCCAGGCTGACAATCAGCAGCAAGGGTTGGAGCAGGGTTCCCATGGCGTTGATTTAGCTGCTCAGGTAGGGGCCAGGAAGCTCCAGGGCTCCCAGTCTTACCTGCATGGCCCCGGACCCCACGGCGGCTTGCACGGCAGCAACCCAAATGGAGGATGCTGTACAGCGGCGAACCTCTGCGCCAGCCCATGGGCCCCCTCCAGGTTGTGTGGTTCAAGCGGGATCTGCGCCCTGCAGATCACCTCCCCCTGCTGGAGGCCAGCCGGCACGGAGCCCTGCTGCCCCTCTATGTGGTGGAGCCCGACTACTGGCAGCAGCCCGACAGTTCGGCGCGCCAATGGCTGTTCTGCCGCGAAAGCTTGCTGGAGCTGCGCTCTGCCCTGGCCCGCCTGGGCCAACCCCTGGTGGTGCGGGTGGGTGTGGTGGAGCAGGTGCTCGAGCGGGCCCGGCGTCAGTTCGGCATCGGCGGCCTCTGGAGCCATCAGGAAACCGGCAATGGCTGTACCTACGCCCGCGACCTGCGTGTCGCGGCCTGGGCCCGGCAGCACGCCATCGAGTGGCACGAGATCCCCCAGTTCGGGGTCAGCCGTCGCCTGGCGCAGCGCCAGGGTTGGGCGCGCCGGTGGGAGGAGCGCATGGCTGAGCCGATCGCTCCGGCGCCACTGCACCTGGAGCCTTTAGCTGGCCTGGATCCCGGGGCCATTCCCAGCGCCGAAGAGCTCGCCCTGGTGCCAGATCCCTGCCCGGGGCGCCAGCTTGGCGGGCGCCCCCAGGGGCTGGCGCTGCTGGAGAGTTTTCTAGATCGGCGCAGTCGCACTTACCAGAGCGGCCTGTCGAGTCCGAACACGGCCTTTGCCAGCTGTTCGCGGCTCTCTCCCCACCTGAGCTGGGGCACCCTGTCGCTGCGGGAGGTGGTGCAGGGGAATCGCCAGCGGCGCCAGGGGCTCACGGCGGTCTCCTGGCGCCGGGCCCTGCAACGCTTCGATGAGCGCCTGCACTGGCACTGCCACTTCATCCAGAAGCTGGAGAGCCAGCCGAGTCTGGAGTTTCAGGAGCTCCATCCCCTCACCGCGGGCCTGCGCGAGTGGGAGGGCCCGGGCAGCGACGAGCGCCTGGCGGCCTGGGCCGCAGGGCGGACGGGCTTGCCCTTTGTGGATGCCTGCATGCGGGCCCTGATCGCCACCGGTTGGCTCAACTTCCGCATGCGGGCCATGTTGGTGTCGGTGGCCAGCTACCAGCTCTGGCTGCCCTGGCGCGACAGCGGTTTGCACCTGGCCCGGCTGTTCGTCGATTACGAACCGGGAATCCACTGGAGCCAGTGCCAGATGCAGTCGGGCACCACCGGCATCAATACGATCCGCATCTACAACCCGATCAAGCAGGGCGTCGATCACGATCCCGATGGCCTGTTCATTCGCCGCTGGCTGCCCGAGCTGGCGGCGGTGCCGGCGGTGTTTCTGCACCAACCCTGGATGATGGATGGGGCCACCCAGGAGCGGCTGGGCTGGGCGCTTGGCGCCAACTATCCCCTCCCCATCGTCGACTGGGCCTCTGCGGCGGCCACGGCCCGCGAGCGGCTCTGGGCCCTGCGCCACCAGCAGGGATTTGCCGCTACGGCCGCTGCGATTCAGCAGCGCCATGGCTCGCGGCGCTCGGGCCTCCGGGTCAGCCGCCGCCAATCCGGGGGCATGTCTTCCGGGGGCCTGTCTTCCGGGATGGAGCAATTGGGCCTGGATCTGGGCTGAGCCCTTGGCTGCAACTGCCCGCTGCAACTTTCCGCGAGTGGGGTCTGTTGGAGGGCTCACTTCTTGCGGCAGTAGCCGCCGCCCACGTTCATCCAGCCCTCGGGGCAGGCTTCGCCCTTGGTGGGTTGAACCGTGTAGGTCATCAGGCCGAGGGTGCTGCACTTGCCGTTGAGCATGTCTACGTAGCCCAGGGGGCAGATGCTGCCAATCTTGGGCACCTGGCGCTGGGCCTGGGCTGGCGGCGAACTCCAGGCCAAGCCAGGGATCACAACGAGAAGGGAAAGCAGTACGCGACGGGCTGGCATGGGGAGCTGGCAAGCGGGTGATCTGATGCTACGGAGGGCGACCTACCGATGGCCCCTCATATGTTCCTAAAATGATGTGATGACCATGCTGCAGAACTGCGTCAGACACTTGAAGCAGGCCTGATCCGACGCTTTGGTGGGCGAAACGCACCAGCCAGGAGGCAGCGCGATGGCAAAGCTCGATCCGATCACGGTTTCTGCATTGAAGATGTTGAGGCTCGACACCGACCGGGTGCCCAGAAACCACAATGACCTGGCTTTTGCTGCCCGCCGACGCACCAAATTCAAGGTTTGGACACAGGAGCAAACCGACGCCTACCGGCACCTGTGGGATCGCATCGGCCAGCAACAGGAGCAGCAGGCAGCGTGATTGCGCGCAATGCGGTTAAGCAGGCACTTTGGCACTGTAGTTGATTCCGTACAGCTTGTACAGAATCAACGACACCTGAAAGAGTTCAATGGGTGGGTGTTAAGGCGAAAGGGCGAGCCCCCTTCCAGCCATTGCATTGACCAGTGCATTGACCAGTGCATTGACCAGTGCATTGACCAGTGCATCGATGGCAGGGGGATGGGTAGCTCCAGAGGGCATATATATTTACAGAGCTTGTATAGCGCCAAATCAGACTTGATCAGACTTGAAAAGTCCAATTGGCCTGCGTAGCCATCATTTCCGTAGGCAACACCACAAAATATGCCCCAGGCCTGATGGAATTGTCGGCGAAGGCACCATCATCCTGGCCACTCCTGCCGATCTGCAATGAAGTTCACGGGCTACATGGCCCAGAAGATGAGCCTCGGACTCATTCGGGCAGGCGGCAGCGTTGCTGGCAAAGCTGGTCGAGGCTGGGCCGGCCGGTGAGGCGCAGGCGCCAGCCGGCCCAGAAGGCGTAGGCCTGCTCCACCAGCGGACCCAGTAGCGGCCAGGCGGTGGGGGCATACAGCCAGCCCAGGCCGACCAGCCTGTAGGCCTCCCTGAATACGGCCACATCGCACAGCACCTGCCCCTCGGCGGTGATGGCGTGGATGCGCCCCATCGCCTCGCGGTAGCTGATGCCAGCGTGGGCGCCGGGGTCGTAGTCCGGGGCGTCGATGTCGACGAACGTGAGCCGCGGCGATGCGGCGTGGAGGCGCTGATCGCGCGCCCCCAGAAACCTCACCTCCCGCAGGCAGAGCGGGCAGCCACCGTCGTAGAGCAGTGCGAGGCCTGGCGCAGCCGTGGACGGTGCCGCAATAAGTGTTTCCGGCATCACCACTTATTGCGGCAGGCCCTGCCGTGGCTCAGAGCAAGCAGCAGTAGGGACTTGTGCAGGGGAACCCGCATCGGAACAGCGGTGGCTGGGCCGATGCTAAGCAGGGTGCCCAGCGGAGCAGGCCCGTGCTGCGTCAACACCTGCAGATGCTCAGCCTCGCCACCCGCGGCGAAGGCTTCATCAACATCACCGCCGCTCTCGACGCCGAGATCGCCGCCAGCGGCTTGCAGCAGGGGCTGGCGTCCCTGGTCTGTCTCCACACCAGCTGCTCGCTCACGGTGAATGAGAACGCTGACCCGCGCGTGCTGGAGGATCTGGCGGCCTATCTGCGGGCCCTGGTGCCCCAGGAGGGGGTGCGGCCGATCAGCGGCCGCGGCGAGCTGCGGCCCTACGCGCACGACGACGAGGGCCCCGACGACATGCCGGCCCACATCCGCACGGCCCTCACCACCACCAGCCTGCAGCTCAGCTTCGACCGTGGCCGCCTCGTGCTCGGCACCTGGCAGGCTGTTTATCTCTGGGAGCACCGGGCATCACCCCAACAGCGCCGGATCGCCTGTCACCTGCTTGGGGAGTGAGCGCTCAGGCGGCTGCAAAGGCACAAGCTGCCCCAGAAGGCTGAGGTGCGGCTATTTGGTGCCCATGGTCCAGATAAGTGTCTGCTGGCGGGTGGCTCTTCTCCTTATTTCTCGGTCTCAGCTGGAGGGGCGCCGTCGTCTTCGCCGCAAGCTTGCTGGGAGATTGGGTCGTCAGCAGCCTGCCCAGCCATGGTCGAAACCTGTGCCATCTGCCATCTCCACCGGCAGATTTGCGCCGCCGACTCCTACGAAATCGGTCGGGGTGGCCTCTGGTTGTTGCGCCACCATCCCGATCCCGCGCCGCTGGCCGGCTGGCTGCTGCTTGACAGCGTGCGTCACCTTGGCGGGCCGGCTGATTTCACGGCTGCTGAGGCCTCGGCCTGGGGGCCAGCGGTGCAGTGGGCCAGTGCCCTTGTGAGGGAGCTGACGGGCTGCGAGCGGGTGTACGCGATCGCCTTCGGCGAGGGGGCACCCCATCTCCACCTGCACCTGATTCCCCGCTTTGGCGCCGATCCCCACACCGCCGCCTGGTCGGTGGCGGATCACTACCGGGCGGTGGAGCGGGGTGAGCGCCCCCCTGCCGATCCGGTTGCCGTGGCGGCGCTGGTGGTCCCGGGCCGGCAGCTGCTGGCCTCGAACCCCGTACCCCATGGCTGCCATTCCCCTCACTCCTGAGCCGGCCAATGCCCTGCCGGCCAAACTTCCACCCT
>NZ_JAGQCQ010000022.1:0-21021 GCF_024346275.1 Cyanobium sp. BA20m-p-22 | reverse complement strand
TCAACACCCCACCGTCTGTTCCATCGCCTGTAGCACCGCAGAACTCAAGCAAGGGCACCAGTGCTGCTGATGAAACTTCGACGATGTTGCTGGACCTTCTGCAGCGTCTAGAGAAGTTGGAGAAGGGCGAGGTGGAGGTTGTCGATGACGTTGAAGATTTAAACCAGCGGTTGTTGAAGATCGAGGGTCAGCAGTCCTCAGTCAAATAAGAGTTCACCCTCGCTCTGCTTCTTTGCCCCATACGTTCGTTTCGTAGCTTCATCTGCACGTAATTGGATTTGTAGAGATGCATAAAATTGTTCACATACAGATACTGAGTGTCCCGTCTGCTTTGCGACAGTAAATATTTCAACCCCTTCTCTAAGTCTCTCGTTCACATAGAACGATCTGCAAGAGTAGAAGGTGTATCTAAACTTCTCGTGTGTGCTTCCATCCTTGTTCGTGATGGTGTCATTCATGTCGAGAGACTGAAGGATATTCTTGTATACCTTGAAAATAGAATTGTAGTTTAGTCTTTTGCCAGTAGCGGGGTCACAGAAGATGTAGGAATTGAGATTTGGTTTGTGCCATTTCGGATTTTCCTTGTGCCACTGCTGGTAAAAATCCCTTAGTCGAACGAAATATTCACCACCAAGGAAATTCCCTGAACGCTGCCTGCTGTTCTTTCTGTCCCAGATGTCGAGGTGAGCAATATGCTCAGTCTTCTTCTGACCATTTGGTAGTTCTGCCAGTCGCTCTCGGACTTTCAGATCCTTCCATCGCATCTCAAGACCTTCGCTATCAGGACGCCATCCAACATTTGATGAGCATAGGAAAAACAGATACACAACCTGCCTCCATTCTGGTTTTTGAGCTCGAGTTAGGTTCTTTTCGTTCGCCCACTGTCTGAACCTTCTGTAGATCTTCGTATAGTCTTCTCTGGTGAAAGGGACGTTAGCGGTCTTCTCATCTCGCTTCTGCTTCGTCTTGTGGATTTCAGGAGTTGAAGCTGCAAGTTTTTCGGGCACGAGCAAGTATCTATACCACTCCTGGATCATGGTGATCTCACGGTTGACTGTTGATCCTTTTGGTGGTCTTCGCATCTGATTTGTACCTGATCTGACTTTGCCGTTCTCGTCAAGACCAACAAACTTCCATCCTTCTTCCGTCCTCCACTTCCTGTAACTAATCCAACCATCCAGGGGAATATCTTTTATTCCTTTCCAACTATGTGCATCGCAGTAGTTTGGGACGAAGTTTGTGAAGACGTTGCGATGCGCTCTCATCAAAGAAAGCGAGAGATTGCCACCGTCATGTCGGTCTTGCTTTTGCTTGATCCATTTGTTGCACAGACTGCGAACAGTCAGTGGTGACGATGACCCAGTTTTCTTGATCTGGTTGATAACCTCAGCGTAAATATCAAATGCTTTTTCAGTGGCAAGATCTTTGTTGTCTGTCTTTAGTGATCGATATGCATACTTCTTGGTGCCAACTTTCACCTTTGCGTAGTAGTAGTCAGATCGTCTGCCTGGAGCCCAAAGCAGCAACCACATCCGATCTTTGATGAGCACCTCGTATTCACGGTAGGTCTTGCTCTCTTCTGGCATCGAGGTGATTGGTGCTAAACCGAGTGCTAAACAAGTTTATTCTAGACCCTCGGACCCCTTGGAAGGCGCCAAGAACCCAGTAATCAACTGCATCTAGGGGCATGGGCGGCGACTTCGACTATTGATCTCCTGCGGGGATCCGAGTCAGATTGTCCAACCTCAAATCTGACTAATCGGGAGGGCTTCGGCCCTCCTTTTTTTTGCTCTAAACAGGGAGACCTGATTGGCTACTTAATTAGGCGTCTTCAGGCTTTTGCTGGCTTGAAGCTCAGCGCCACGCCGTTGTTGCAGTAGCGCTTGCCGCTGGGTTTGGGGCCGTCGTCAAACACGTGGCCCTGGTGGCCGCCGCAGCGGCTGCAGTGGTATTCGGTGCGGGGCACGATCAGCTTGAAATCCAGCTTGGTGGCGATGCCCTTGGGCAGGGGTTGCCAGAAGCTGGGCCAGCCGGTGCCGCTCTCATATTTGGCCTTGGAGCTGAACAGGGGCAGGGCGCAGCCAGCACAAACGAAAGTGCCTGGGCGTTTTTCGGCGTTCAGCGGGCTGGAGAAGGGCCGCTCTGTGCCCTCCTGGCGGAGCACCTTGTAGGCCGCCGGGCTGAGTCGTTTTTTCCAGTCGGCCTCACCCAGTTGCCAGGCCGGATCCTGGGCCTTGGAGGCGGCCTCAGCACTGGCGGCGCCACTGAAGAAGGCGCCCAGGCTCGATCCGAGGGCCAGCAGCAGGTTGCGACGGGGCATGGGTGGCATGGGCATGGAAGTCTCAGCCCAGCCAGCCGGCGCTGAGCACCACGGCAAGGGCGAGAAAGATGGCCAGCAGGGTCCAGCTGATGCGGTTGAGGGTGGCCTCGGCGCTGCGGGCGCTAGTGAACATCGAGCCGCCGCTGGCCGCCAGGCCGCCCATCCCGTCGCCCTTGGGGCTGTGCAGCAACACGCTGATGATCAGCAGCACCCCACTGCCGATCCAAACCCAGGACAACACCGATGTAACCATGCGCGCTCCAGGCTTCCTGCAAACTAAGACCAGCGCAGGCTAGACGCCCAGGGCCTGGGGGATGGGGCTGGGCTCGGAGTTGGCGCCAGCAGGCAGAACTAGGGATTCACCGCTCATGTTGGGCGGTTTGGGCAGATGCAGGATCTCGAGAATGGTGGGCGCGATGTCGGCCAGCCCACCGCTGTCGCGGAGCAGCACGTTGGTGCCATGGCCAGGCAGTTTGCGTTTCTCGCCCTCAACCAGGATCACGGGCACCGGGTTGGTGGTGTGGGCTGTCCAGGGACGGCCATCTGGGCCTTCCATCATCTCGGCATTGCCGTGGTCGGCGGTGATCAGCAGGGTGCCGCCCATGCGATTGGTGGCCTCCATCAGCCTGCCCACGCAGCCATCCACGGTGCTGATTGCTTCAGTGGTGGCAGCCATCTTGCCGGTGTGCCCCACCATGTCGGGGTTGGCATAGTTGATCACCACCAGGGCATAGATGCCCTTCGAGATTGCGGCTATGCAGCTGTCTGTGAGCTGGCCAGCCGACATCGCTGGGGACTGGTCGTAGGTGGCGACCCGGGGGGAAGGCACCAGGTGACGGTCTTCTCCGGGGAAGGCCTGCTCGATGCCACCGTTCATGAAATAGGTGACGTGGGGATATTTCTCCGTTTCCGCCGTTCGGAACTGGCGCAGCCCAGCCTCCGCCACCACCTGGCCCAGCAGGCCATCGAGGGATTCGGGCGGGAAGGCCACTGCCAAGGGCAGGCCCTTTTCGTATTGGGTGAAGGTGACCACGTCGAGGGGGCTGATCAGCTTGCGCCCAAACTCGCCGAAGTCAGGCAGCACCAGGGCCCGAATCAGCTGGCGCACCCGGTCGGGTCGGAAGTTGAAGCAGACCACCCCATCCCCGGCCTGGATCAGCCCTGGAGCCAGGCGCATCGGTTCGAGGAACTCATCGCCGATCTCCTGGGCGTAGGAAGCATGGATGGCGTTGACGGGGCTGAGTTCGGAGATGGGGCTGGGTTCGGTGTAGAGGCGGTAGGCCTTCTCGGTGCGATCCCAGCGGTTGTCGCGGTCCATGGCCCAGTAGCGGCCGCAGAGGGTGGCGATGCGGCCGACCCCTGCCCGCTGGATCTGCTCCTGCACCTGGGCCACGAAACGGGGGGCGCTGCTCGGATCGGTGTCGCGGCCATCGGTGATCACGTGCACACACACGTCTTTGAGCCCTCGCTCGGCTGCCCAGTGCAGCAGACCAGCCAAGTGGTTGATGTGGCTGTGCACCCCACCGTCGGAACAGAGCCCGATCAGATGGAGGCTGCCTTCCCGTTGCAGCAACTTGTCTGCCAGCGCGTTGAGGGCTGGGTTGGCGTTGATGCTGCCGTCTCTGACGGCCTGGCTGATGCGCACCAGCTCCTGGCGGATGATCCGACCAGAGCCGATGGTGAGGTGGCCGACCTCGGAGTTGCCCATCTGGTGGTCGGGCAGACCCACGGCGCCGCCGCTGGCTTCGATCAGGGTGTGGGGGTAGGCATGCCAGAGGGCGTCCATCACCGGTGTGCTGGCTGCACGAATGGCGTTGTGCTCGCTCTGCGGGGAATAGCCCCAGCCATCGAGAATGGCCAGAACCACGGGCGCGACCGAAGCAGACTCCCTGAAGGGGGGAGTGGATTCAGGGGCTATGGAGGAAAGCTGCTGGGAGGGAATAGTTGTCACCCGTCAGACCTGGCGGCGTTACTCCAACGCCTTCAAAATCCAACCTACAGTGCAGATGTGCGGCAAACCCGCCTGGTCCTGGCAGGGTCAGCCTTTGGCCACACAGGGCCAGATAACAGCTCTGGCTTCACTGCACTGGCTTCACTGCACTGGCTTCACTGCTCTGCATATTTCTGATGCATCGGCTTGAACTGCTCTCGGCCCAGGATCTGGCCCGAACCCTCGATCGGCTGGCCTCCCAGGTGCTCGAAAGCACGGCCGATAGTCATTCCCTGCTGTTGCTGGGCATCCCCACCCGCGGAGTCGCCCTGGCCGAGGTGCTCGCCCAGCGGCTGGAGGCCATGACCGGCCACCCGATTGACCAGGGGACGGTTGATCCCACTTTTTATCGCGACGACCTTGAACGGGTGGGCACCCGGCTGGGCCAACCCACCGACCTGCCCGTGGCGCTGGATGGCCGCCAGGTGGTGCTGGTGGATGACGTGATCTTCACGGGGCGAACCGTGCGGGCTGCCCTGGAGGCCCTCCAAGCCTGGGGCCGGCCCACTGGGGTAAGCCTGGTGGCGATGGTGGATCGCGGTCACCGGGAATTGCCCATCCAGCCCGACTTCTGTGGCCGCGTGGTGCCCACCAGGCGGCAGGAATCCATCCAGCTCTGCCTGCAGGCCATTGATGGAGAGGAGGGGGTCTACCTGGTCAAGCCAGATCCCTAGGCCGCCTCTTCTCTAAGCCACTTCTTTCCTAGACCGCTTCTAACTCGTCGGCGCGGAAGTGGGCGCGAAATTTACCGAAGGCCACCACCACTGGCAGGGTGGGACTGATCACCCTCCCCTTCCAATCGTTGAGGACGGTGACCACCTCGCCCATTTGGCCCTGCATGTCGAAGGCCTGACCGCGGTGCTGGGGATGGTGATACACGACCACGCTCTGGGAGACCTTCACCTGATCACCTGGTTGCATAGCCCTCGCCTGAGATCACCAAAGGCCATCCTCTCACGGGCGACTCGCCAGCGCTGATCAGCGCTGGCAGGCCGTTTCTGGTCCGGCCTCCACAACCTTCCCCCCGAGGGCTCGGCAGGCGTCCTGGAAGGCCGACCATTCGTCCATGCCCTTGGCCAGTCGTTGGCGCACCAGGGTGTCGAGTTGGTCGCTGGACACCGTGTGGGGCAGCTGGCCGTGGGCGTCGTGTTCCCGATCCTTGCCCGCCAGGCTTTCGATCCCTTGCTGCACCGTTGCCTGCAGGGCGCGGCCCTGGGTTCTCCACCAGGGATGGTCGATCCGATTGAGGGCTTCGAGGGCTTCCCACCAGCGCCGTTGGGCGCTCAGGCCCTTGGCCCGTTCGAACTGGAGGCGATTGCGAGTCCAGATTTCACGCAGCTTGTCGCCCAGGCTGGTGCCATCGGTGCGGCGGTCTTCGCCCATGGCGGCAAGTAGGGCCATAGATCCGTTGAGATCCCCCTCCTGAAACCTCGCCAGTGCCCGCTCTTGCAGGTTCTGTTGCCAGAGGAGCAGTTGTTGCCGATCCTGGTCGTTGCCGGCCTGGGAGTTCACCAGTTGCAACTGCTGCTGCAGGGCAGCGGCCCACTGCTCTTGCTGCCAGAGCTGGGCCGCTTGGCGCCGCCGGCAGCTGCCCTGGGCCCCAGGGGCCTGGCCGCCCAGCCAACGCAGGGATTCAAGTTGCTCGCTGTAGCGCAGGCAGGCCTCCAGATCCCCCCTTTTGGCGGCCTGCTCCAGGCGGCGGGGCAGCTGTTGCTCCCACCAGTAGGCCGTTGCAACTCCGCAAGCCACCAGCCCGAGGGTGAGTGCCAACCAGAATCGGGGCAGCCTGTGGCGGCGCAGGGCCAAAGGGGTAGGGGGCTTCAAAACCCATTTTACGTTCGTAATGAGCGCGGTTCTTTATGGGGCGCCAGTTCTTTTCAGCGCAGGGGGCCCAGCCGCTGGGTTGGGTTGCGCCTGCCGCTGCGTAGGTCGCTGACCTCCAGGATCAGCTGGCCCTGGTCATCCACTTGAAAGGCCAGTCTCAGGCAGTCCTCGCCAGGTTGGCCCGGGCTGTCGAGGGCCAGGGGCGGTGGCTGGTTGGTCCAGGGCACAACCCGGCCCTCTCCAGCCGGCCGTTGCCGCAGCACGGGCAGTCCAGCTTCAAATACGACCTCGCTGCGCCGTTCGTTTTCGGGTTCCCCCAGCACCACTTCCAGAACCCTCTGGTTGGCGCTGCTGCAGGCCAGCACCAGCTCCAGGGGGCGCTCAGTGGGCCAGGTTTGGCCCGCAACGAAGAGGGACCGCCAGCGATGTCGACCTGAGCGTTGGTCCCAGCAGCGCAGGCTGACCCCGCGGCTGAGCACATCGCGAACCTGCACTCCCGGGGTGAGGGCCAGGGCCCCTAGGGCGACGGCCTCCACCGGCCGCTGCTCGCGCAGGGGAATGTTGCCGCAACGCTGGGCCAACCACTGGCGGATCAGGGGGAGGCGGCTGCTTCCGCCCACCGGCAGGACCGCGGTGATCTGGCCGAGGGCGAGGCCGTCGCGATGGGCTGCGGCGACCACCTGGTCAAAGAGGGCATCTAGCTGCTCTACTAAGCCGTGCTGACGCAGCAGGGCCTCAAGGCCGCTGCGGTTCAGCCTCAGGGCTACGGGCGGCTGGCCGCTGCGGCTCCAGAGCACCAGCCCTTCCTCCTGCTGGCTGAGCTGGCACTTGAGGGTTTCGGCTGCCTCCAGCAGGCTGCCATCGAGGGGCACGCCGGGGCAGAGGTGGGCGGCGATCCAGCGGTCGAAATCCCTGCCGCCTAGGGCCAGGCCTGCCTTGCCGATCACGCGGGCGCAGCGCAGGGCCTGGCGGCTGGCAACCAGATCACGGCCAGCGAAGCGCAGCAACTGGGCCATTGGCGCTGGCCTGCCTTCGCCCCCTTCCAGGGCCACCAGGGCCAGATCAATGGTGCCGCCGCCCAGGTCCACCACCAGCACGGTGCTGCCGGCGGGGAGTCCGGCGCCGATGGCAGCGGCGGTGGGCTCGTCGACCAGGGCCAGTTCCGGCACCATCAGATCGCGGCACACCTCCTGCAGCCACTGGCGATAGCGCGGATAACTGTCAATTGGCGCCGTCAGCACTAGGCGCTGGGGTTCAAGCTCGGGGGGCAGGGCGGCCCAGAGCCGACGCAGCAGCAAGGCGCCAGCCTGCTCCGGGCTAAGGGGCAAGGCAGGGGCCGGGCCAGGGGCAGAAGCTGTACCAGAAGCCTTACCAGAAGCGGTAGCTGGGGTGGTGGCAGCCGGATTGGCGCCGATCTGCCGTTTGAAGTCGCGGTGCAGCTGGGGGCCGTCGCCATGGGCCAGGCCGGCCTCCAGCACCTGGCGTCCGATCAGGGGGTTGCTTGTGGCTGGATCGTTGAGCCAAAGCAGGGTCGGCACCACCACCGGTTCGCAGCTGCTGTAGGGCGGCAGGGCCAGCAGCTCGGCCGCGGCGTTGGGCCCCTGGTAGGCCACCACCGTGGTGGTGCTGCCTAGATCGATCGCCAGGGTGCCCTGCATAGCTCCCTTCTAGCCAGGGGAACAGGGCCGCTGACCTAGGCTTTAGCCATTGGGATGGATCTATGCAAAGCGGTTTTGATGTCAACCCCAAGGAATTGGCCCAGCGGGCCGACAGCCTGATCCGCAACACCAGCAACCGCTACCTGACCACGGTGCGCATCGCCTTCCGGGCCAAGCAGCGCCGTTTTGATGATTTTGATGGCCTCCTCGACGATTCGATGGTCAAACCGGTGCAGCGGGCCATCATTGAACTGAGCGACGAGCAGGACCAGCCCGACCTGCTGCCCGGCTGATTCCCCCAGGATGCAGGTGCAGGAGGGGGAAGGGTGGCGTTGGCTGGTGGATCCGGCCCGCCACCCTTTTTCCGTTTTGGTTGGAGGCCCGGGTTGGGCCGTGGAGCTGACCGCCGCCGAGGCCGGCGAGCTGCAGAGAGGCTTGCTCGAATTGCTGCGGGAGCATCGCGCCCTGGCCGCCCAGCTGATGCCCCAGGAGGCGATCACCCTTGAATTGGAGCGGGGTCAGCTCTGGCTGGCTCTGGAGGGAGACCTGGAGGCCTGGTCGCTGCGTTTCGTGCTGACCCCCTCGGGGGGCCTCCGAGCCGTGGAAGGCAGCTGGCCGCCATCGGTCAGCCAGGCATTGGTCGCAGCCCTAGGGGCTCTCGGCCACAATCCAGGCTGAGATCCGGCTGGATCCGGGCTTTGATCAGCACTGTTGATTACGGCCCGATTCCCGCCTAACCCCCAGATCGAGAGCGGTTTTGCCCAACTTTTCCCCAGCTCGCCGCTCCAGAGCCCGCCTGGGGCCCGGGAGCTGGGGAGAATGGCGGCCTTGGCCAGTTTCCCCTTGACAACTGCGGCCCTGGACCCCCCTGCTGGCCCGTTGGTGGCCTGGGCCAGCCCAGGGACCAGGCCCAGCGGCCAATCTCAGCGCGGGATGGGGGGCGAAAGGCTTGCCTGACGAGATTTGACGGCCTGCAGCGGATGTGGGGAACTGGTGCCAAGACCCCGCTCAAACCGCCGTGGAACCGCAGGCCCTTGAAAGCGTCCGAGCAAGCGCGCTCGAGCCCCCAGGGGTTGCGGCCCCTGCCTGTGAATCTGGGGAAAGCCAAACCATCAGCTTCTGCACTGAGGTGCCCCGGGAACTGCTGGCCTCGATGGCAGGCTTCATTGCCCAGCATCCCAACTGGGATCAATATCGCCTTTTCCAGGCCGCGCTGGCCGGTTTTTTGGTGCAAAACGGCCTGGGCAGCCGCGACGTCACCCGCTGCTACCTCGCCAACCTGTTCCCTGCCCAGCTCCGAACAATTGTTGATATGCGGCAGTGAGCGTGCAGGTGGCGACCGGTAGGGCGACCACCAGGCCCACCACCAGCACCAGGAAACCGGCGAGCACCATCGCGAGCAGCACCAGGGTTAGCCCCAGGGCGTGGAGCCAGTGGGGATCGGTGGCGGCCCGGCTGCCCTGAAAGGCGGCCACCGGATTGAGGCCGCCGATCAGGCTGAGGGGCAAGCAGAGGATCTGGTCTGCACTGAGGTAGATGGCAGCAGCCACGCCCGCCAGCAGTGGCAGCGGTGCCAGCAGCGGCTGGAGCAAGGTGAGCAACCAGGAACTGGCCTGGGCCAGGCGCACGATCAGCGCCAGCACCACCAGGGCCAGGGCCAGGGTGCCAAAACAGCGCCCCATGGCCCGACCATCCAGCCGGATCAGATCGCCGAACCGCGGCCGGCCTTGGTCAAGGGCCAGCAGGGATCCGCGCATCAGCCCCACGACCATCCAGAGGCCCGTGGCCACGTAAAGGATCCAGGCGCCGGCGGCCAGGCTGATCGCCAGAGCATCGGGCTGGCCCAGCTCAGAGATCACCCGACCACTCTCGCGCCGAAACCACACCTGGGCCAGGAGATTGCTGGCGCCGCTTACCAGGGTGAAGCCCATCAGTACCCAGGGACAGTGGCTGAAGGCCAGCCAACCCCGCTCCACGGCAGATCGGATCGCCAGGGGGGCGGGGCCGCTCATGGCGCCTCGAGCAGGGCCAGCAGCCGCTCCGCACAGGGGGCAGATACCGGCAGGATCGAGAGGCGGTTGCCCCGTCTCACTACACCGAGCTCTTCAGGGCTGAAGCTCTCGCGCAGGGCGTCGAGGCTCAGCAGGTTTGGGAAGCTGCGCAGATAGCGCAGGCGAGCGCAGTCCCAGCGGGGCCGCTCTGGGGTGGCTGAAGGGTCAAAGTATTTGGAGCTGGAATCAAACTGACTGGGATCGGTCAGGTTGGTTTCAATCACCTCCATCAGGCCCACAATGCCCGGTGGTTTGGTGTTTGAGTGGTAGAAGAAAGCCCGGTCGCCGATTTGCATTGTCCGCATGAAATTGCGGGCCTGATAGTTGCGAATCCCATCCCACAGAGTGGTGCCTTCCCGCTGTAGATGCCCGATCCCGTAGACATCAGGCTCGCTCTTCGTCAACCAGTAGGCCATGGCCCCAACCCTGCAATCTTCCCGACCCGATGCTAGTCCTCCAGCCAGGTTGTTTACAGGGCCTCCACCAGCTGGCGGAAGTGGTCGCCGCGGGCTTCAAAATCGCAGTATTGATCAAAGCTGGCGCAGGCTGGAGACAGCAGCACGGCCCGGCACTGATGGGTCTGGGCCAGTTGGACGGCCAGGGGGACGCCGTCTGTGAGGGCTTGGCAGCGGTGCACGGCCCCGGGAAAGTCAGCCTCCCTGAGCAGCTGTTGGAATTCCGCCTGGGCTGCCCCAAACAGCACCACAGCTGCAGCCTTTTCCCCCAGGGCCGCCAGCCAGCCACCGGGATTGCCCTGTTTGGACTGGCCGCCCGCCAGCACCACCAGCGGCCCCGTCAGGGCCTTGAGGGCGACTTCGGCGGCGTCGTAATTGGTGGCCTTGCTGTCGTTGTAAAAGGTGATTCCCTGTCGTTCCGGCAGCCGCTCAAGCCGGTGGGGCACCCCGGGAAAGGCGCGCAAGGCCCTCTCCATCTGGGCGCCGCTCAGGCCTGCTTCGAGGCCGGCCGCCACCGCCAGTAGCAGGTTTTGGCGATTGTGGGCGCCTGGCATGGCCAAGCAGTTGGCGTCCATGAGCGGTTGGCCGGCCCCCATCACCGTGCCGTTTTCGATCCAGAGACTGGGCTGGATTGGGCCCGGTAGGGCGTCCCGGCTGTCGGCTGTGATCCAGGTGGCCCTACTCCAGCTGGCGGCGTGGGCGCGGAGGTCGGGATCGTCGGCGTTGAGGATGGGCACCTCCGATCGCTCTAACAGGCTGCGTTTGATGGCGCGGTAGGCCTCAAGGCTGCCATGGCGCTCGAGATGGTCCGGGGTGAGGGTGGTCCAGATGCCAAGCCGGGGAGCGAGCTTCGGAGCTGCTTCGATCTGGTAGCTGCTGAGCTCCATCACCAGCCAATCGGGAGGGGGGGCGCCGCTTTTGAGCCGTGCGAGCACCAGCTCGGTGGCTGAAAAGCCCACATTGCCTCCCATGGGGGCGTCCAGGCCCCCATGCCGCAGCAGGTGGCTCACCAGGTGGGTGACTGTGGTTTTGCCATTGGTGCCGGTGATGCCGATCCAGGGCACGCCGCCGCTGGCCCCAAAGGCCAGCTCCATTTCCCCCTGGACGCAGATTCCCTGCTGCCGCAGCCAGGCCAGGGTGGGGTGGTCCCAGCGGATGCCTGGGCTCACCACCACGCTTCTGACGGCCGTGGTGAGAGCGGCGAAAGTCTCTGGGCTCAGGGGGGTGCCAAGTTGAACCTTGATACCCAGCTGCTGCAGTTCGGCTGCCTTGGCTTGAAGCTCTGGGCTGGTTTGGCTTTCGATCACCAGCACCGCCTGGCCGCGATGGCGTAGCAGCTTGGCGGCCCCGATACCGGAGCGTGCCAGGCCGACAACAACGGTCAGATCGGTTGCCGTGATTGCCATCTGGCCGAAACGTAATTGATGCTCAGGCGCAAAAATGATTGAATCAAAACTGGGCGAGGCAAGAAGTATTGATGCAATAGATGGGCGATACTGGAATCGAACCAGTGACTCCTACCGTGTCAAGGTAGTGCTCTACCTCTGAGCTAATCGCCCCAGAAGCTTTCCGACTTTACAGAACCACCAGCCCCTAGCAGCGCAGGATGGCGATTCGCCAGCGCTCCCGCTTGGTGGGTTCTACCGCCTCAATCCTCAGCTCACCGCGGCCTTCCAGCTGAATCCGATCGCCCTTCTGCAGCAGCCGGCTGGGGCTGCTGATCGGTTGCCAATTGAGCCGCACCTTGCCCTGGCGGATCTTTTCGACCATGCGGTTGCGAGCCAGGCCAAAGCCCGCTGAGGCCACCGCATCCAGCCGCAGGGATGCCTCCACCGTCTGAAAGCGACGAGGCTGGCGCTCAGCTGGCAGCTGCAGCTGCTCCAGGGGGCGGACCTCCAGGCGCACTTCCACCGAGCGCACGCTGGCGCCCAGGCCGTCCAGGGCGGCGGCCAGGCTTGCGGTGACGATGGCCTGGGCGCCGCGGTCGCCCCTCAGCCAGATGTCGCCAAGGTCACCCTGGCTGGCGCCGGCCGCCAGCAGGCCCCTGCGGAAGTCGGCCCGCTCGGCCTGATCAAACAGGAAGTTGCCGCTGATCTCCAGACCCAGCAACCCGCTGGGGAGGGCGTTTGCTGCCAGAGCTGTTTCGCGGCGCTGCAGCAACAGGCGCCGCCGCTCAGCGCCCGGAAAACCGCCCCAGCTGGCCAGGTCGAGTTCGGCCAGGGCGGCCAACCGTTGCTCCGCCTCCTCGCGCAGACCGCCGTCCATGAAGTCGGTCCAGACGGGCTCCCAGCTGCGCAGGCCCTGCTCAGCCGCCGCAATCACGGCCTCGAGCTCCTGGGGGTGGGCGCTGCCTGCCAGTAATTCGTCCCGTGGCAACGTCAAAGTGTCTCCCCGTTAACCATCGCCCAGGCGCACCACGGCAAGGGGTTTGGCCTGCTGCAGGCTGATCCAGGGCATCTCCACCCCATTGGCGGTTTCCGCCAGCAGCAGCCAGTTGCCCTCCTCCACCCGGTTGCGCAGGCTGCGGATGCGGTCGTCTTCCTCCGAACTCACGCTGGCGGCGGCGGCGAAGCTGCCCATCCAACCCGAGCCCATGCCGAGCAGGGCGCCGATAAGGTGCTGGCCCCAGGCTCCGGCAAAGGCGAAGGTGTCGAGATCGGTGATGTAGGTGAAGGTGAGGCCGGCCAGGAAGCCGAAGGGAATCAGCCAGCGGGCCATGGTGCGCTGCCGATTGCGACGGGCGATCGCTGGGTTGAGTCGGGCCACCTCGGCCAGGGTCTGCTCGCCTGGGCCGATCGCCTCCAGTTGCAGCAGGGGTGGCTGAAGGTCGGCCAGGCGATCCCGCAGTTGCTGCATCCGTTTGCGGTCATTGAGCACCACCACCACACTCGTACCCACGCTCTGCTCTCTTGGTTCGGGATGGGGGAATTCTCACCGCTCACTACACTGCACCCCCGGCTCACCCTCCCCACCGCTGGGCATGACAAAGGTTCTCGTTTCGGATCCGATCGACCAGGCGGGGATTGACATCCTTTCCCAGGTGGCCCAGGTGGATGTGCGCACAGGGCTTCCACCGGATGAGCTCAAGGCGATCATCGGCGACTACGAAGCCCTGATGATCCGCTCCGGCACCACGGTGACCGCCGAAATCATTGAAGCGGCCGACAAACTGCGGATCATTGGCCGCGCCGGTGTCGGGGTGGACAACGTGGATGTGCCGGCCGCCACCAAGCGGGGTGTGCTGGTGGTGAACTCGCCTGAGGGCAACACCATCGCCGCCGCTGAGCAGGCCCTGGCCCTGATGCTGGCACTTTCGCGCCATGTGCCCCACGCCCACGCCAGCACCATGGCCGGCGGCTGGGACCGCAAGAAATACGTCGGTAACGAGCTCTACAAGAAGAAGCTTGGCGTGGTTGGTCTGGGCAAGATCGGCTCCCACGTGGCCCGGGTGGGCAAGGCCATGGGCATGGATGTGATGGCCTACGACCCCTATGTGTCGGCCGAACGGGCCCAGCAGATGCAGGTGCGGCTGCTGACCCTGCCGGCCCTGTTTGCCGAAGCCGATTACGTCAGCCTGCACCTGCCCCGCACCCCCGACACCGAGAACCTGGTGAACGCGGAGCTTCTCAAGACGATGAAACCGACGGCCCGCATCGTCAACTGTGCCCGTGGCGGCATCATCGACGAAGCAGCCCTGGCCGCGGCGGTTGAAAATGGCACCATCGGCGGCGCGGCCCTGGACGTGTATGCCAAGGAGCCCCTTGAGGCCGGCTCGCCCTTGCGATCGGTCAAGGAGCGGCTGATCCTCACTCCCCACCTAGGCGCCTCCACCGAAGAGGCCCAGGAGAATGTGGCCATCGACGTGGCCGAGCAGATTCGCGATGTGTTGCTGGGCCTGCCCGCCCGCAGTGCGGTCAACATCCCCGGCCTCAATGCCGAGGTGATGGAGCAGCTCAAGCCCCACCTGCAGTTGGCCGAAACCCTCGGCCAACTGATCAGCCAGCTGGCCGGTGGCCCGATCAGCCAGCTGGAGGTCCGCCTCCAGGGTGATTTCGCCGTGCACCCTGCCCAGCCGCTGGTGGTGGCGGCCCTCAAGGGTCTGCTCTCCACAGCCTTAGGGGACAGCATCAACTACGTCAACGCCAGCCTTGAGGCCAAGGAGCGGGGTATCCACGTGCTGGAGGTCAAGGACGACGCCAGCCGCGATTTTGCCGCTGGCTCCCTGCAGTTGCGCTCCCGTAGCCCCCAGGCCAGCCACAGCGTCACCGGGGCGGTGTTCGCCGAAGGTGAGCTGCGCATTACCAGCATCGATGAGTTCCCGGTGAACGTGGTCCCCAGCCGCCACATGCTGTTCACCCGCCACCGCGACATGCCCGGGATCATCGGCGAGCTGGGCTCCCTGCTGGGCGAGCACAACGTCAACATCGCCTCGATGCAGGTGGGTCGCCGCATCGTGCGCGGGGATGCCGTGATGGTGCTCAGCCTGGACGACCCGATTCCGCCGACCCTGCTGGCTTCGGTGCTTGCCATCAACGGCATCCAGGCTGCCCATCCGGTCACCCTCTGATGCCCGGCCCCCTTAGCTGGTGGCGGCTGGAGCTGGCATGCCCGCCAGAACTGGAGGAATCCCTGCTCTGGAAGCTCGAGCTGCTGGGCATCCCCAGGGTGGCGCTGCGCCACCGTCCGGAGGCGCCCCAGCAGCGGGAGCTGCTGGCCTGGCTGCCTGCAGCCGATTGGCCCGAAGCAGAGCGGCAGCGGCTGGAGGCGGCCCTAGCGCCCCTGGGGGAGCCCTTCGCCCTGCAACTCACGCCGATCACCTGGACCCTCCAGGACGATGAGGACTGGAGCCTCAGCTGGAAGCAGCACTGGCAGCCCGATCCGGTGGGCCGCACCCTGCTGATCCTGCCGGTCTGGTTAGAGCTGCCCGCTGCCCATGCCGACCGGCGGGTGATCCGGCTGGATCCAGGCAGTGCCTTCGGTACTGGCAGCCACCCCACCACGCGGCTGTGCCTGGAGGCGATCGAGGCCCTGGCCGATCAGGCTGGCGGCAGCCTCGGCCCCATCCGGGTGGCGGATCTGGGCTGTGGCAGCGGCATCCTTGGCCTGGCTGCCCTGCTGCAGGGGGCGGCCCGGGTGGCCGCCGTGGACACCGATTGCCTGGCGGTTCGGGCCACCCAGGACAACGCCGCCCTCTCTGGCTGCAGCGATCTACTCCAGGTAGGGCTCGGGTCGGCCCAAACCCTCGCCGCCCTGCTGGAGGGCCGGCCCGCAGATCTGCTGCTCTGCAACATCCTGGCTCCGGTTATCGAGGCCCTCTCTCCGACGTTTCACACCCTGCTGGGCGCCACCGGGGTGGGCCTGCTGAGTGGGCTGTTGGTAGACCAGGCTCCAGGCCTGGAGCAGGCCCTGTTGGAGCAGGGCTGGCGGGCCCAGCTCACCGCCCAGCAGGGCCTGTGGGGCCTGATGACGATCCGGCGCGTTGCATAAGGCACGCTGATCTGTGCCCTGGTTTTGATTGGGCTTCCAGCGTCCTGGCCTGGAAATGGCCAGGAAAGGCTTGCGGCGGATGTATGA
This sequence comes from Cyanobium sp. BA20m-p-22, assembly GCF_024346275.1. Classification (NCBI taxonomy): domain Bacteria; kingdom Bacillati; phylum Cyanobacteriota; class Cyanophyceae; order Synechococcales; family Prochlorococcaceae; genus Cyanobium; species Cyanobium sp. BA20m-p-22. The sequence continues at coordinate 5,149 of NZ_JAGQCQ010000022.1, read as the reverse complement.
AGGTTGGGTCCTACAGGCCCGGCTTTCGGGTACCTGTGAGCCCTATTCCTTTTCATGGCTTCCTACAAGGTCACCCTCATCAGCGAGAGCGAAGGCCTCAACAAGACCATCGAGGTTCCTGATGACCAGTACATCCTCGATGCCGCTGAGGAACAGGGCGTCGATCTGCCTTACTCCTGTCGGGCGGGTGCCTGCTCCACCTGTGCCGGCAAGCTGACCACCGGCACCGTTGACCAGAGCGACCAAAGCTTCCTTGACGACGACCAGATCGAGGCAGGCTTCGTGCTCACCTGCGTGGCTTACCCCACCAGCGACTGCACCATCAAGACCCACGCTGAAGAAGAGCTCTATTGAGCGCCCGGGCTTGAGTGCTTGGCCCCTATCTGCCACCCTTCGGGGTGGCTTTTTTGTTGTCGTCCCGGAGTCGTAGATCTGTGTCTGCCCAGGCCGCCACTGCCCTGCTTGACCCAGGCAGCGAGCACCCCAGCCCCGGTGGTCAGTACACCTATCGGGTGCTGGGCCCTTGCTGTCGCTTGTTTGACCGTGAGGAATTGCCCTGGCCCTGCTGCCGGCTGGCCTGGCGCAGCAAGGAGCCCAGCTGGAGGCGGGTTGGACGTCGCTTTGTGGCAGACCTGGCTTCGCGGCGCTGTCCCACCTACGCGGTGGAGCTGCTCCAGCCGGGAGCCCGCCCGACCCGAACCGTGATCACCCTGTTTACGGAGCGGCTGGGTTCGGAGCTGCAGGAGTGGTGGTACAGCAAGTTGCCGAGCTCCCTGGATCAGGTCAACAGGGAGCCCCCCCCCCGGGCTCAGAAGTAAATCTTGCCGCCGCCCCACTGAATGCCCTGCACCTTGGGAGCCACCAGGATGTAGCCGGCCATCAGACGCAGGTCGTCATCGTCGAGGTCGCGCATTTTCACGAAGATGTCGCTGCTGCGCATGCTCGGATGCACGTCGGCGATGCTGTATTCCCCGTCGTAGGAGGTGGGGTCCTTCATGTAGTCCACCAGGGCCTCAACGCTGTCCCGGGATGGGGTGGCCAGGGCCAGGGTCTCGGGATCGAGGCCCACGTTCTGGTTGGTCTTGGTGATGCCACCGGCGTGGCACTCGCCGCAGCTGCTGTTGAACACCTTGCGGCCAGCCTTGATTTCCTGCTCGCTGAAGGTCACCAGGGTGCCGTCGGGTGTGGCGGGCACGGTGAGCTGCTCGCTGGTCCAGGCGGCCGCCAGAGCTGGGCTGCCGAAGCCCGTGAACAGCAGCAGGGCCAGCATGGTCCGAGCAAGAACGCGAACGGCCTTGCGGAGGGCAGCCGAGGGAAAGGAGGAGGCCATTGGGAAAAGCCGGCGGGTAAGCGGTAAAAAACCGCAGCGGAGATTTTGTATCACGGGGAAAGGGCCCTCCGCAGCGGAATCACTTGAACTGTTGCAGGGCTAGGCCGTGGCCGGTTCGGCGGGGGTGATGTCCAGACTGAGAAAATCCTTGGCCACCAAGGTGTTGGCAAAGATGGCGCGGGCCTCCGCCAGCAGGTCGTCCGGGGTCATGGCGTTGCCTGGCATGTAGCGGGGGCTCAGGTGAGTCAGCACCAATTGCTTGACGCCGGCCTCCAGGGCGGTCTGGGCCGCCATGGTGCTGGTTGAGTGCTGGCGCTGGTAGGCCAGTGCAGCCTCGGCGTGGGAGAAGGTGGCTTCATGGATCAGCAGGTCGGCGCCGGCGGCCAGCTCCACCGCCGCCTCGCAGAACACGGTGTCGGTGCAGTACACCACGCTGGCGCCGGGGCGATCGGGGCCGCAGAGGCTGGCGCCGTTGATGATCCGGCCGTCATCGAGCGTGACGCTGTGGCCGGCCTTGAGCTCGGCGTAGATCGGCCCGGGCGCAATGCCCAGGGCCCTGGCTCGCTCCACATCGAAGTGACCGGTCCGCGGTTTCTGGTCAACCCGATAGGCAAAGGCCGGTACCCGGTGGTTGAGCGGGGTACAGCGCACGGTGAGGTCGTCGTCGTCGAGCAGCAGGGCGCCGCTGCTGGCGGCGCCCTGCACCCTGTGGGTGCGCAGGGGGTAGCCGATCCGGGTGGAGGAGGTGCGAAGCACCCCTTCGAGGTAGTCGCGCAGGGGATCGGGGCCATAGAGATCGATGCCCGTGCAGCTGCCCGCCAGGCCGAGGCTGGCCAGCAGGCCGGGCAGGCCGAACACATGGTCGCCGTGCATGTGGGTGATAAAGATCCGCCGCAGCTGGCTGACCCGCAGCTCGCTGCGCAGGAACTGGTGCTGGGTGGCCTCGCCGCAGTCGAATAGCCACAGTTCACTGCGCTGGGGCAGGCGCAGTGCCACCGCTGACACATTGCGGCCGCGGGTGGGCACTCCCGAACTGGTGCCTAAAAAGGTGACCTGCACGGTCCTGCCGCCTCTGGCGCATGCTGCCACGCCGGGCAAAATGGAGCCCCTTGCCTACAGCTGGTGTACCGGATGGCGTCCTGGTTGTTCCCCTGGCCCATGGCGACGCTCATGCTGGCCGCGGCTGTGCCTGGGGCCCTGGGAATGCAGTCTATGGAGCCCCAGGTGCGGGTGCTGATCCTGGAAGCGGAAAGCCTGCCGCTGGCCGCCCAGCAGCAGCCCCTGGTGCTGCGCATAGGCGACCAGCGATTGGCGCTAGCCGCCGGTGAGGAGGTCGTGCTGCGCCTGGCCGAAGGTGAGCTGGTGCTGGAGCGCGGCGGTGGAGTTGAGCGGCTGCAAGCGGCGAGGGAAATCTGGCTCGAGCCGGCCTCGCGGCCTGCTGAGGGGGGCGATTTCCAGCTGAAGCAGCGCGGCTACCGGGGCCGGCTGCAGGTGCTGGTGGGAGGTTCTGGCCTGCGGGCCATCAACCACGTCGGCCTCGAGTCATACCTGCCCAGCGTGGTGGGCAGCGAGATGCCGGCCAGCTGGCCCCAGGCGGCCCTGCGGGCCCAGGCCGTGGCCGCCCGCACCTACGCCCTGCGGCAGCGCAAGCCCGCCGATCCATTTGACCTCAGCGCCACCGTGTCGAGCCAGGTCTACAAAGGTGTGGACGCGGAAACCCCCTCCACCCGAGAGGCGGTGCTCAGCACCCGCGGCCAGGTGCTGATGTACGGCTCCAGTCTGGCCAACGCGGTTTTCCACAGCAGCAGTGGCGGCGCGACCGAAAACAGCGGTGACCTCTGGAGCCAGCAGCTGCCTTACTTGGTCAGCGTGCCCGATTTTGACCAGGCAAGCCCGGTGCAGGCCTGGCAGCAGCGTCTTGAGCCCGAGCAGCTCCAGCAGGCTTTTGCCGAGATCGGCGGAGCCCAACGCATCGACGTGCTCTCGACCACGAGCACCGGGCGGGTGCGTCAGGCCCGGGTGAGTGGCCCCTCCGGCACCTTGGTGGTCAGTGGAGCCCAGCTCCGCAGCCGCCTCGGCCTCAGGAGCACCATGGTGCGCTTTGAGCTGGTTCCCTCAGAGCTGGCCACCTCAGAGCTGGCCGCCTTGCCGCCCCTACCTTTGCTGCCGGAGCAGTACGAAGTTGGGGGTTTCCAGCCCCAGGTGCAACTGCCGCTCCCATCGCTGCTGGCGGTTGGCAGGGGCTATGGCCACGGGGTGGGCATGAGCCAGTGGGGTGCCCTGGGCCTGGCCCAACGGGGCCAGAGCTATGACCAAATCCTGCGCCATTACTACCGCGGCACGGAGCTGCGCCCCTACGCCAGCCCCTGAGCGTGCAATTGCTTGCATTGGCGGACGCCCAGGCCGTGGCGGCAGCTGCGGCGGAGCGGTTGCTGCAGGCTTGCCAGGCCCAGCCGCAGCGGCCCCTGGGCCTGGCCACTGGCCGCACCATGGTGCCGGTTTATGCGGCGCTGCGGCAGCAGTTGGGCCGGCTTGGCAGCCAGCAGCAGCGGCAGATTCGTGCCGACTGGCTGAGCTTCAATCTCGATGAATATGTGGCCCTGGGGTCCCACGATCCGCGCTCCTTCAAGGCTTTCATGACCGGCCAGCTGCAGCGCCCCCTGGGGTTGCGGCCTGAGCAGGTGCTGCTGCCCGATGGCCTGGCGGCCGATCCCCAGGCTGAAGCTCGGCGCTACGGGGCAGCCCTCGCGGTTGCCGGTGGCGTGGGGCTACAGCTGCTCGGTCTGGGCTTAAACGGCCATGTGGGCTTCAACGAGCCGCCCTGCGGGGCTGAGGCCCCCTGCCGCTGCCTGACCCTCAGCGCCGCCACCCGGACCCAGAACGCTGGCACCTTTGGCGGCGAGCCCAAGGCGGTGCCGGCCCAGGCGATCACGCTTGGATTGGCGGAGATCCTTGCTGCTGAAAGGATCCTGCTGGTGGTCACCGGCGCCAGCAAGGCCGCCATCTTGAAACGGGCGTTGCAGGAGCCCCCCTGCCCCGAGGTACCCGCCAGCTGGCTGCAGCACCACCCCCGGCTGGAGGTGGTGGCGGATCAAGCTGCCCTGGGGGCATTCCTGGAGGAGCCATGATGATTTAGGGCTTTTTGTCGACCTTGCCCATGCCGCCTTCTCCAGCTCCGCACGCTTCCGGTGTGCGCAGCATTCCTGTGCGCACTGACTTCGGCACCTTTGAGGTGTGGACACGTCGCAGCGGTGCGAGTCCGCACATCAAGCTGTTGCTGCTCCATGGCGGACCGGGCTGCACCCACGAGTATTTCGAGGTGTTTGACAGTTTTCTGCCCCAGGCGGGAATCGAGCTCTATTTCTACGACCAGCTCGGTTCTTTTCACAGCAGCCAGCCCGATCACGCTGATCTCTGGGAGATTGGGCGCTTTGTCGATGAGGTGGAGCAGGTTCGTCAAGCCCTGGCTCTCGATGGCAGCAATTTTTTCTTGCTCGGTCACTCCTGGGGCGGGATTCTGGCGATTGAGTATGCGCTGCGCTACCAGCAATGCCTGAAGGGATTGATAATCTCCAATATGGTCTGGAGTGTGCCGGAGTACAATCGTTACGCTGAAGAGCGTTTTCTCCGTCAACTACCAGCGGGTGTTCTGGCCGAGCTCCAGGCTATCGAAGCTGCAGAGGATTACAACAACCCGCGCTACATGGAGTTGTTGATCCCGCACCACTATGAGCACCACGTGTTGCGCCGGCCCTATGCCCAATGGCCCGATTCGGTTCTGCGCACATTTGAGCACCTCAATCCGAAGGTTTACATCCC
>NZ_JAGQCQ010000219.1:0-6338 GCF_024346275.1 Cyanobium sp. BA20m-p-22 | reverse complement strand
AGAAGGACTTGGATGCGCGATGGGTTAAAAAGAACGGCATCAATCACTACGGCTACAAGAACAATATCTGTATCGACGTGGAACATGGATTTATCAGGCGCTATGCCGTGACACCGGCCAATATCCATGACAGCCAGATGCTGCCAATGCTTCTCGATCCTGAGAACACAGATGATTATGTTTGGGCAGATTCTGCCTATGCAGGCGAGTGCTTTGAAAACCTACTGAATCTTGGCGGTTTTGAAAGTTGCATTCATGAAAAAGGTAGCCGCAATCACCCGCTAAGCGACGCAGCCAAAGAGTGTAACCGTATTAAATCAGCAATAAGAGCTTGTGTTGAACATGTTTTTGGCTGTATGACCATGTCTATGGGTGGCAAGATGACTAGAAAGATTGGGCTTGAGAGAAACAAAGCATGGTGGGGTCTCAAGAACCTGACATTCAACTTCCTGCGATATCTTCTAAGAGCGGATCGCGGGCTTGCACTCGCATGAGTAATAATTAGTACGAAGCCGCCTGAGTCAATTCAGTCATTTTGATGTACAATTTATTAGATCCTTTGGCGCCGCAACGCGTTTTTTGTAAGCTTTTGTAGATGTGAAATTCTTGATTTTTCGAGGTTCCCATATGCCAGACCCTGCCCCAATTACTGCTCCAGCAACTCCAGGGCGCTGACCAAGGTGTCCGCCTCAGCGGCTGGTTTGTCCTGGCGCCAGCGCCTGATGCGGGGGAAGCGCACGGCGATGCCGCTTTTGTGGCGGCTGGAGCGCTGCAGCCCCTCAAAGGCCAGCTCAAATACCTGCAGGGGCTGCACGGCCCGCACTGGACCAAAGCGCTCAGTGGTGTGGCTGCGGATCCAGCGATCCAGCGCCGTGATCTCGCCATCGTCGAGGCCGGAGTAGGCCTTGGCGAAACTCACAAGCTGGACCGTGTCGCCATCGGGCCCGGGTTGGCGATCCCAGAGCCCGAAGGTGTAATCGGTGAACAGGTTTGCGCGGCGGCCACTGCCGGCCTGGGCGTAGAGCAGCACCGCATCGAGCGTAAATGGATCGCGTTTGTGCTTCCACCAGTGGCCCCGCCTTCGGCCCACCAGATAAGGCGAATCGAGGGCCTTGAGCATCACTCCTTCGGCGGCGGCGCTGGCGGCCTGCTGGCGCAGCGGCTCTAGCTCCTCCCAGGTCTCCAGGGGCAGGCGGGGGGAGAGGCGCAGGAGCCCGGCTGCGGGGGTGGGTGTCGTTTCAGGTAGGTCTTGGAGCAGGTCCTCCAGGGCTGAACGGCGCTGGCTCAGGGGTCGCTGGCGCAGGTCGTCGCCCCCCAGTTCGAGCAGGTCGTAGGCCACAAAGGCCGTGGGACACTCGGCCAGCAGCTTGCGCCCTGGTGCCTTGCGGCCCAGGCGGCGCTGCAGCTGGGCGAAGGGGGCCGGCTGGTCGGAGCCGGATGGCCACACCAGGATCTCGCCGTCGAGCACGGTGCCGTTTGCCAGGCAACCTGCCGCCTGGAGCAATTCGGGGAAGGCGGCACCTATCAACTCTTCGCCGCGGCTCCATAAATAAACCTCGTTTGCTCGGCGGATCAGCTGGCCGCGGATGCCGTCGAACTTCCACTCCGCTTGCCAGGCGCTGGCGGGGCCGGCTGGTTGCTGCTCCAGGGGTGAGGCCAAAAAGAAGGGGTAGGGGCGGCTGGGCACCGGGGCGGCCTGGTCGGCGGGGGACAGCAAGGCCCCATAGGCAAAGGGGCTGGGGGTGAACCCACCCATCAGCCGGTGCTGCAGCAGCGCTTGCTCCAACCCGCTGAGGCGTGCCAGGGCCCGCAGCACCAGCCCCTGCCCCACGCCCACCCGCAGGCCGCCGGTGAGCAACTTGTTGGCCACCAGCAGTTCGGCCGGACTCAGGCCCCGCCAGAGGTGGCGCACCGCATCGGCCTGGGCATCGTCTTCGAGGGCGGCGGCGGCCGGCAGCAGCTGCTCCATCCAGCTGTACAGCGGAGCGGCGGCGGCATCACTCCCCCCTGGGGCCTGCGTTGCCTCCGGAGCCAACTGCCGCCAAAGCAGGGCGATGGTTTCGGCCGAATCGCCCACCTGGGCATAGCAGTCGTCGAACAACCACTCCGGCAGGGGGGAGCCCTCCAGGCAGATCTGGCGCAGGCGGCGGCCGGTGATCAGGCGCTTGCCCTGTTTGCCCAGCAGCACATGCAGGGCCCAGGCGGCATCAGCGGCATCCACCTCACTTAAGTAGGAGACCAGGGCCTCAACCCGGGCGTTGGAGCCGCTGCAGCCATCCAGTGCTGTGTAGAGGGCGGCAAAGCGGCGCATGGCTCTCAGATGCGCCTAACCACCACCAAGCCGCGCCTGCGGCCGGAGCTGCTGTCGGAGCTGCGAATGGCTTGCCAGAGATCGGCCAGGGGCACCCACACCGAGGGATAGCGGTAGCGCGCCACATCGAGGATCAGCACCCGATCCGTGGCAGCGTGGTATGCAGCCACAGGCGAAATGTGGCCGCCGCCGGCCTGCCCTAGGGCCTGGCGGTCGTAGTTCACCAGCAGTCGATCAGAGGGATCACTGAGGTTTCTGCGCAACAGCAGGCGGAACTGGGCCTGGCTGAGCCGGTCGCCGTGGATGGCCCGGGCCTGCAGCCCATGGCTGGCCAGCAGGGCCCGCAATTGCTCCAGGTTCATGCCCTGGCGGGCCACAAGCTCGGGGGCCAGCACCGCCCGGGTGCTGGCGGAGTCGAACACGTTCTGCTGGGTCCAGAAGCGATAGCTGCCGTAACCCGCCGCCGCCGGAGCCGGCACCGCCAGGCTGTTGAGAACCATCACCATGCTGGCCACGCCGCAGTAGGCCAGGTTGGCCTGGGTGAGGAACTGCTCGGCCAAGGGGCCGTAGTCGGCCCGGTCGACGCTCTGCAACAGCAAGGTCTGGCCCTCGCGCTCCGGCAGGGGAATGGTTCTGGCTGGCTGGGCCAGGGCGGCGGGTGCCAGGGCCAGCAGCGCCAGCAAAGCGAAGCCAAGGCCGCTGCAGAAGTTGAGAGTTCGCCCCTGAGCAGTTGTCCTTTGGGGTACCGGCAGCACTGATAGGGATTGGGCGCTCGCTGCTGATCATGGCGCCCTTTGCCCCTCCAATGGCTCGGCGCTGATCCCCTCCACCTCGCGTAGGTAACGGGCCAGGCCGTCGCTGTTGCCGTGGGTCACGTAAACCTGCCGGGCGCCACTCTGCTGGACGCTACGGATCAGGCCAGGCCAGTCGGCGTGGTCGGAGAGCACGAAGCCGCGCTCATAGCCGCGGCGGCGGCGGGCGCCGCGCACTGCCATCCAGCCGCTGACGAAGGCCGTTTGCGGCAGCTTGAAGCGCTTCATCCACACCGAGCGGTGGGCCGAAGGCGGCGCGATCACCAGCCGGCCCGCCAGGGATTCCCCCTTGGCAATTGCGCTCACCGGCAGGGTGGGCGGCAGCCGCACCCCAGCCTCCCGGTAGGCCGGCATCAGCGCTTCCACAGCGCCATGCAGCAAAACCTCTTCGGCCACGCCGATGGCGGCGAGTTCGGCCAGCAGCCGCTGGGCCTTGCCGAAGGCATAGGCAAATAGGAGCGAGGGGCGCTCCGGCGCCGCCTGCCACCAGCTCAGGATCTCGCCGGCCACCTCGGCGCCGCTCTGCCAGCGATAGATCGGCAGGCCGAAGGTCGCCTCAGTAATAAATACGTCTGCCTGCACAGGCTCGAACGGCGCGCAACTCGGGTCGGCGCAGCGTTTGTAGTCGCCGCTCACCAGCCAGCTCTCGCCGCCCGCCTCCAGCCGGATCTGGGCGCTGCCGAGCACGTGCCCCGCACTGTGAAACGACACTCTGGCCTCGCCGATGCGGTGTAGCGCTCCGTAGTCGACCGGGATCAGGTTGATCGAGGCTCCCAGGCGCTGTCGCAGGATTGCTTCGCTGGCGCCCACCGCCCAATATTCGCCGCAGCCGGGCCGGGCGTGATCGGCGTGGGCGTGGGTGATCAGGGCCCGGGGCACCGGCCCCACGGGGTCTATCCAGGCCACCGCTGCCCGGCAGTAGAGCCCCTGGGGGGTGAGCTCAAGCAGGCTGCCGGGGGGTAGGGCCATGGCAGCAGTCTGGCTGAGTGAAACCGAGCAGGCGTCCCGCAGTCCAAGCAATCACGGCCCCTTCGGCCACCAGCCAGAGCCGTTCGCGCCCGGAGCAGGGGTGACCTCCAGTCAGGCGGCCGAAGGCGGGCAGGGCGAGCCGGCCGCTGGTTTGGCAGTAGCTGAAGCAGGGCAGGCGCAGCCGGTCGGCCCCACATCCCACCTGGGCCACTGGATGGAGGTGGCCACACAGGTTGAGGAGGCCGGCCCGCGGCTCGGGTATGTGGCTCAGCCACCAAGGGCCCAGCTCCTGGGACGGTTCCTGGGGCAGTCCTTCGATCCAGCTGCCCTGTTCGTGGTTCCCGCCGATCAGGCGCAGCTGGCAGCCCAGCAGCTCCGGCAGGGCTGCCAGCTTGGAGCGAAGTTCAGCGGTTAGCCCCAGGCGGCTGTGGATCAGGTCGCCCAGCACGACAACCTGCTGGGGCAGCAGCTGATGGGCCAGGTCCAGGAGTCCGTTGAGCGTGGCTGCATCGCCATCACTGGGCAAGGGAATGCCGTGGACCTGGAAGGTTTCCGCCTTACCCAGATGGAGATCGGCGACGAACAGAACCTGGCGCTGGGGATCCCACACCGCCTTGGCAGCCAGCAGCACGAGGGGGTGGCCCTGCCAGTCGAAGGTGGCAGTTGGGGCGACACCACCCGGGGCGGCAGGCATCAAATTTTGCCCATGCCGCGTTGATAGGCGTCCCTGGCCTGGGTGGCCGCGATCGTGGCCTGCACGTTTGGGTAGGGGTTGAGATCAATCTGGGGGAAGAAGACTGGCAGATAGGCCAGATAGGCGTTTACGGCGCAATCGGCGACGCTCCAGAGCGGATCTCCCCAGGGGCCTGCAAGCAAGGAACTCCCACCAGCCAGAAGGCCATCGAGCACAGTCATCAATTGCGGGAATTCCCTCTCCCGGTTGGCCGGCACAAACAGGGCGACAGCCAGGGTGGAATTGGCAAATAGAACCCACTGGGTAGCAAGGGCGCGCTGGGCTGCCACCTGGTCTGCAGTGCCAGTGAATTCGTTGGCGTGGTGGTCTGCCAGATGCAGCAAGATGGCACCACTTTCAAATAGCTGCAGCGGTTCTCCGCCTGGAGCCCTCAGCGTTTGGTCAACAAGGGCAGGCACCTTGGCAAAGGGGTTGATTGCCGCAAAAGCATCGGTTTTATGCTCTCCAGCCTGCATATCTAGCTGAACCCACTCATAGGGGATTGCCCTCTCCTCCAAATACCACCTGGGGATGGAGGCACGACTGCGAGCGCCGCCAAAGAGCTTCAAGGTCATGAACTTGTGCTGGAAGGCCAACAGGGTCCGCCCCTGTTTAGCCCACCTAGGCCCAAACCAAAACTATTAGGAGGCCTGCTGGTAGAGCTCTTCGAGCCGCTCGCGGCTCAGGTCGATGTAAAGCACCTCCTCGCCGGGTTCTGGGGCTTCTGGATGGCGCTTAGGGCTTGAACCGCGAACAGGTACTGGAGCAAGGGCAGCTGCACCGCGGAGGTTTTGGGTCATCAAGGCGAAGGCCCCGCCAGCGATGGCCGCAAAACAGATCAGGTAGATGGCAGCCAGGAGGTCGTTCAAGGATGGAATCGCTTTCGCCAACCCTAGTGTGAAGAACTGTTAACCGTGGCCGCTCGCCCGCTGAAAAGGTGCGGGTTCAGCCCCCAATTTTACGATCCAGCCACTGGGTCAGCACATAGACCCCGATGAACATGGGCAGATAGGCCACCCACATGTTGGGGAGATTGAGCTCTGAATTGTTGATCAGAACAAGACCCCCGTAGCTGGCGGCTGCGTAAATCAAGGCCCTGCGCAGTGGCGCGGTGATCTTTTTCAAGCAAAAGGGAACTTCGGGCTCTTCTCCAAGCTATGCCCAGGAAACCTGCATGGGGCCTACACCCACGCAACCAAGGCAGCGCCTACGGCCATCAACAGCACCCCCAGCCAGGCCCTGAGATCGAGCTGCTCGCCCAACAGCACAAGAGCCAGCAGCGCGATCAGCACCACGCTTAGTTTGTCAAGGGCCGCAACCCCGGCAACCGGGCCCAGCTGCAGAGCACGGCTGTAGCAAAACCACGACAAGCCGGTGGCCACACCGGAGAGGGCGAGGGCACCGAGGCCTAGAAGCGGCAGTTGCCGCAGCTCCTGCCAGTCCAACCGGCCGGTGGCCAGCAACACCAGGGCAAGCACAATCGCCACCGCCAGGGTGCGGAATAGGGTCGCCA
>NZ_JAGQCQ010000218.1:0-6349 GCF_024346275.1 Cyanobium sp. BA20m-p-22 | reverse complement strand
CAATAAGCCGGCCGATCCCAGCCGTTTGCGGTGCCCCCTTGCAGTGCCGTTTGGAGTTCAGTTTGCATTAATGACATGAAAAAACGTCTCCTGTTCCTCGGCCCCCCCGGCGCTGGCAAGGGCACCCAGGCGGAGCTTCTGGCCGCAGCCCACAACCTGCTGCACCTCTCCACGGGCGACCTGCTGAGGGCCGAGGTGGCCGCCGGCACCTCTCTTGGCATGGAAGCTGAGGCGGTGATGGCCAGCGGGGCCCTGGTAAGCGACGAGCTGGTGCTGGCGATCGTGCGCAGCCGCCTGGAGGCCCAGGCGGCCAGCGATGGGGGCGGCTGGCTACTGGATGGATTCCCCCGCAACCTGGCCCAGGCAGAGGCCCTGGGCCAGCTACTGGAGGAACTCCACCAGCCGATCGAGCTGGTGGTGCTGTTGGAGCTCGACGATGCCGTGCTGCTCCAGCGGCTGCTGGGTCGGGGCCGGGCCGATGACAACGAAAGCGTGATCCGCCACCGGCTCGAGGTGTACCGGGAGCAAACCGCACCCCTGATTCGCTACTACCGGGAAGCGGCCCTGCTCCAGTCGGTAGAGGCCCACGGCACGTTGGACACCATTGCGGCCCGCATCACAGGCCTACTGGCCTGAGCAGTCGAAGGAGGTTGACCCTGTGGTAGGTTGTCGGTTTGCAAATTCGGAGAGCACAACGCCCATGAAGGTGCGTGCCTCAGTCAAGAAAATGTGCGACAAATGCCGGGTGATTCGTCGCCACGGCAGGGTGATGGTGATTTGCACCAACCCCAAGCACAAGCAGCGCCAAGGCTGACCAGCCCTGGCCAGCCCCGCCTGGGGGCCAGCTGTTTTCGATTAATTCCCGCTCCGCTTCGGCGGCAGCGGATCTTGCCCCCTCATTGATTTCCCCCGTGGCTCGGATTGCCGGCGTAGATATCCCTCGCGAAAAGCGCGTTGAGATTTCCCTCACTTATGTGTATGGCATCGGTCTTACCCGTGCCCAGAAGATCCTGAGCAAAACCGGGGTCAACCCGGACACCAGGGTCAAGGACCTCAGCGACGCCGACGTTCAGAAACTGCGGGGTGCCGCCGAGGCCTTCACCCTCGAAGGTGACCTGCGCCGCCAGGAGGGCATGGCCCTCAAGCGCCTCCAGGACATCGGCTGCCTGCGCGGCCGCCGTCACCGCATGGGCCTGCCCGTGCGGGGCCAACGCACCCGCACCAACGCCCGCACCCGCCGGGGTGCCCGCAAAACCGTGGCCGGCAAGAAGAAGTAGGCGCCCTAGCCCTTCCCTTGTCACCCTCCCTGCCCGTTCCCTGATCACCTCCTGCAGCAGCAGGCCTTTCCGCCATGGCCAAGCCAGCCAAAAAATCCGGCGCCAAGAAAACGAAGCGCAACGTGCCCAACGGCATGGCCCATATCCAGAGCACCTTCAACAACACGATTGTGTCGATCACCGACACGGCCGGAGAAGTGATCTCCTGGAGTTCGGCCGGCGCCAGCGGCTTCAAGGGGGCCCGCAAAGGCACTCCTTTCGCCGCCCAAACCGCCGCCGAGGCTGCGGCCCGCAGGGCGCTCGAACAGGGCATGCGTCAGATCGAGGTACTGGTGCGTGGCCCTGGCTCAGGCCGGGAAACAGCCATTCGGGCCCTGCAAGTGGCCGGCCTGGAAATCACCCTCATCCGCGACGTAACCCCCCTTCCCCACAACGGCTGCCGTCGCTCCAAGCGTCGCCGCGTCTGAGTCGGCGCCCCGCGCTTGCCCCCAGGGCCATCTCCAACCTTTCGAGCCTTCAGACCGTGCTGCATTATCAAATTGATCGGATCGAGCATCAGGTCGTCGAAGACCGGTCCCAGACGGGCACCTTCCTGATTGGCCCCCTCGATCGCGGCCAGGCGACCACCCTGGGCAACGCCCTGAGGCGGGTGTTGATCGGCAGCCTTGAGGGCAGCGCCATCACCGCCGTTCGCATCTCGGGTGTCAACCACGAATACGCCACCGTGCCCGGGGTGCGCGAAGACGTGCTCGACATCCTGCTGAACTGCAAGCAGATCTCGGTCAACAGCCGCAACCGCGACCTGGAAATCGGCCGCCTGGTGGTGAATGGCCCCGCCACCGTCACCGCCGCCGACCTCCAGTTCTCCTCCCAGGTTCAGGTAATTGACGGCGGCCGCCTGATCGCCACGGTGGCCGAAGGCCACAGCCTGGAGATGGAGGTACACGTGGAACGGGGCGTGGGCTACAGACCGGTCAATCGCCACAGCGAAGATACGAGCGCCATCGACCTGCTCCAGATCGATGCGGTGTTCAAGCCCGTGCGCCGGGTCAACTACACCGTGGATGAAACGGCCGTCGGCGAAGGGGGGTCTGCCCGTGAGCGCCTGCGCCTTGAGATCGAGACCAATGGCAGCGTCACCCCTGACGACGCCATGGCCCAGGCTGCCAACCAGCTGATCGCCCTGTTCCAGCCCCTGGCCAGCCTGACCCTGGTGGAGGAGCCCGGCATCGAACCGGAGCCCTCAGCCGAGACCCAGATCCCCCTCGAGGAGCTCAACCTGTCGGTGAGGGCCTACAACTGCCTCAAGCGCGCCCAGGTCAATTCCGTGAGCGACCTGATGGGCTTCAGCTACGAAGATCTGCTCGAGATCAAGAACTTCGGCTCCAAATCAGCCGATGAAGTGATCGAAGCGCTCGAGCGCATCGGCATCACCCTGCCCCAGAGCCGCACCAGCGCCTGAGCGGCGCCCCCGTTTCCCGACACGCCCCCCACCAGCCCAGTTCCATGCGACACCAGTGCCGAGTCCCCATGCTGGGACGCCCCGCCGACCAACGCAAAGCGATGCTCAGGGGGCTCACCACCCAACTGATCCGTGAAGGCAGGGTCACCACCACCAAGGCCCGGGCCAAGGCCCTGCGTGACCAAACCGAACGCATGATCACCCTGGCCAAGGATGGCAGCCTGGCGGCCCGCCGCCGCGCCATCGGCTACATCTACGACAAGCAGTTGGTGCATGCCCTGTTTGACAAGGCCCAGGACCGCTATGGAGAGCGCCAGGGTGGCTACACCCGCATCATCCGCACCGTGCCCCGTCGGGGTGACAACGCCGAGATGGCCATCATCGAGCTGGTCTGAAGACCGCGCCAGCACGGCGATCGAGGCGCCCCTGCGCCGGATTGCCCTGTGCCTGCAGTACGACGGGGCCGCCTTCTGCGGCTGGCAGCGACAACAGAACGCCCCCAGCGTGCAGGCCACCCTCGAGCAGGTGATCTCGGGCCTGGATCCCCAGGGCCCTGGCCGCACCGTTGCAGCAGGTCGCACCGATACGGGCGTGCATGCCGCCGGCCAGGTAGTCCACTTCGACAGCGCCGGGCCGATTCCTGCCGGGCGCTGGGCCAAAGCCCTGAACGGGCGGCTGCCGAGCTCAATCCACGTTCGGGCAGCCACCGAGGTGCCAGCCAGCTGGCATGCCTGCTTCAGCGCCACCTACCGGCGCTACCGCTACACGATCCACAACTCCTGCAGCGCCAATCTCTTTCTGGCTCCCTGGACCTGGCATCGATACCAGCGGCGATTGGATGAGGCGGCTATGGGTCGGGCCCTGGCGGCGATGCTGGGGGAGCATGACTTCTCCGCCTTCCAGCGGGCCGGCAGCAGCCGCGCCCACGGCCGCACCACCATGCAGGAGGTGCACATTGATCGGCAGGGCGATCTGATCACGGTGGAACTCCAGGCCAGCGGCTTCCTCTATGGCATGGTGCGACTGATTCTGGGCCAGCTTGTGGCCGTGGGAGAAGGGCGGCTGAGCCTCGATGCGCTCGAACGCCGCTGGCGGGAATGCCGGCGGGGGGAGGTCAAGGAAGCGGCCCCCCCCCAGGGCCTGTCCCTGCTGAGGGTTGGCTATCGGGAGCCCATCTTTCCCAGGGCCGCCTGGTATGATTGCCAACCGCGGTACCAGCTCGAGTCCTCCGATTCCCCGGTGCTCCAGCCTGTTTCAACCGTCCTTCCAGCCGATCCTGTGCCGCTGCCAACCGGGGGCGCGCCGGTCAAGCGGTAAGGTCACTGAAACTGGACGTTGGCTTGCCAACGAACTGCTGTCCTGCCCCACTTCCGGCCTGCCGGTGCCCGCTCAGGCGACATGAACAAGACCCCCATCCCCTCGATTGATTCCCTCGACCGCCAGTGGTTCCTGGTGGACGCTGAGAATCAAACTCTCGGCCGCCTGGCCAGCGAGGTTGCCCAGGTGCTACGCGGCAAAAACAAAGCCTGCTTCACCCCCCACCTCGACACTGGCGATTTCGTGATCGTCATCAACGCCGACAAGGTGAAGGTGAGCGGTAACAAGCCCACCCAGAAGCTCTACCGCCGCCATTCCGGCCGCCCCGGTGGCATGAAGACCGAAACCTTCGCCCACCTCCAGGCCCGGATCCCCGAGCGGATTGTGGAGAAGGCCATCAAGGGCATGCTTCCCCACAACGCCCTGGGCCGCCAGCTGTTCCGCAAGCTGAAGGTTTACAAGGGCACCGACCATCCCCATGCTGCCCAGCAACCCCAGGTTCTCGCCCTCGACCCCGCCACTGCCGCCCAATGAGCACCAATAAAGTCGTCTACTGGGGCACAGGTCGTCGTAAAACGGCTGTCGCCCGCGTGCGGGTGGTTCCGGGCACCGGCACCGTAACCATCAACGGTCGCCCCGGCGACAACTACCTCAACTACAACCCCGTCTACCTGGCAGCGGTCAAGGCGCCCCTGAAGACCCTTGGTCTTGCCACCGAATACGACCTGCTGGTCAACGTGCACGGTGGGGGGCTCACCGGCCAGGCCGACGCCATCAAGCAGGGCGCGGCCCGTGCCCTTTGCGACCTGTCCCCAGACAACCGGAAGCCGCTCAAGACCGAAGGACACCTCAGCCGGGACCCCCGGGCCAAGGAGCGCCGCAAGTACGGCCTGAAGAAAGCCCGCAAGGCGCCCCAGTTCTCCAAGCGCTGATCTCTTCTCCTCGCCAATCCCACATTTTCGTCATGCCCAAGGCTGATATCCATCCCACCTGGTATCCAGAGGCCAAGGTGATCTGCAACGGAGAGGTGGTCATGACCACCGGCTCGACCTCCCCGGAACTCCATGTAGATGTGTGGAGCGGTAACCACCCCTTCTACACCGGTACCCAGAAGATTCTCGACACCGAGGGACGGGTAGATCGCTTCATGCGCAAATACGGCATGGGTGGGGTTGACTCAGGTGCCGGTGCAACCGCTGGCGCCAAAAAAGCAACCCCTAGCGAAACCGCTGCGGAACCTACCCCTGCAGCTCCGGAAGCCTGATACCTGGGCCTGGCCTGATTGAATCCCTCCCTGCTCCATGAGCGCCTAGAAACGGCTCGCTGCACCTTCGAGACCCTCGAACGCCAGCTTGCCGATCCGGCCGTGGCATCCAACCCCAGCCAGTTGCAGGCGATTGCCCGGGAACGGTCCCGCCTCGAGCCCCTGGTGCTCGACCATCTGCAACTCCAAAAGCTCGAACGGGAAGAGCGCGAAGCCCGGGCGCTGCTGAAGCAGCACCGAGGCGACCTCGCCATGGAAGAGCTGGCCCAGGAGGAGCTCACCTGCCTGGCCGGCTCAATCGGCGCGCTCCGCGCCAAACTCACCCTGGCCCTGCTGCCCCAGGATCCCCGCGATCGGCGCAGCGTGATGCTGGAGATCCGGGCCGGGGCCGGGGGGGATGAAGCCGCCATCTGGGCTGGAGACCTGGCCCGCATGTACGAGCGCTACGCCCAGAGCATGGGCTGGCGGGTCGAGCCGGTGAGTGCCTCCGAAGCCGAGCTTGGGGGGTATAAGGAATTGATCCTGGCGGTCGAGGGAGAAGGCGTATTCAGTCAGCTGAAATTCGAGGCCGGAGTGCATCGGGTGCAACGGGTGCCGGCCACCGAAGCCCAGGGCCGGGTCCACACCTCCACCGCCACGGTGGCCGTGATGCCGGAGGCTGACCCAGTTGAGGTGCAGATCGATCCCACCGAGATCGAGATCAGCACCGCCCGCTCCGGCGGGGCCGGGGGCCAGAACGTCAACAAGGTGGAAACGGCCGTGGACCTACTGCACAAACCCACCGGCATCCGGGTGTTCTGCACCCAGGAGCGCTCCCAACTTCAGAACCGGGAACGGGCCATGGAGATCCTGCGGGCCAAGCTCTACGAGCGCCAGCTGGCCGAAGCCAATGCCGTGCAGCGTTCGGCCAGGTTGGCCCAGGTGGGCAGCGGCGATCGCAGCGAGAAGATCCGCACCTACAACGTCAAGGACAACCGCACCACCGATCACCGCCTGGGCAAGAATTTCGCGCTTGAACCCATCCTCAAT
>NZ_JAGQCQ010000217.1:0-6353 GCF_024346275.1 Cyanobium sp. BA20m-p-22 | reverse complement strand
GGTGTACTCCCGGATGGCGGGAGTGACGTCAAGATTGCGGCCATGGATCAGCAGTTTCATCAGATGGCAACCGCCTCAGGTGCTCTTGTGCACCAACGCTAAGAACGGCTTGTGATAAGCCCCAACCTCGATGCAATCCTTTTTGAAGCGACGGGTCAGGTGCCGTTCGAACGGGCCTGGGCCGCCCAGCGCCAGCTGCAGCAGCGGCTGCTGGACCATCCCGAGGGCCCAGACGCCGTGCTCCTGCTCGAGCATGAGCCCTGCTACACCCTGGGCCGCGGCGCCTCTGAGGCCTTCCTACGCTTCGATCCCGCCGCCCCGCCCCTGCCCCTGCACCGCATTGACCGCGGTGGCGAGGTGACCCACCACGCCCCGGGCCAGCTGGTGCTCTATCCGGTACTGAATTTGCAGCGCCACGGCGCTGACCTGCACCTTTACCTGCGCCAGCTGGAGCAGGTGGTGATCGATGTGCTGGCAGGCCTGGATCTCCACGGCGAGCGGATCGATGGGCTCACCGGGGTCTGGCTGGAGGGCCGCAAGGTGGCGGCGATCGGCGTTGGGGCCCGGCGCTGGATCAGCCAGCACGGTCTGGCCCTGAATGTGGATGGCAGCCTGGCCGGCTTTGCTGCGGTGGTGCCCTGCGGCCTGGGCGATCGCGGCGTGGGGCGCCTGGTGGATTGGCTGCCGGGGCTCAATTCCCAGCAGCTGCGCCGACCATTGCTGGAGGCTTTTGCGAGTCGTTTTGGCCTGGTGCTGCGGCCCCCTGGCCCCCAGGAGGAGGTGTTCAAGCTGTGACTGCTGAGCTGGCCAGGGAAATTATTTTCCGCAGCGGCGAACATCTCGTTCTGGTGGCTTCCAGTGTGGCGCTGGCCCTGCTGATCGCCCTGCCCCTGGGGCTGGCGATTCAGGCGCACCCCCGCTGGCGCCGCCTGGTGCTGGGGCTGGCCAATGCCGTGCAGACGATCCCCAGCCTGGCGATCTTCGGCTTGCTGCTCACCGTGCCCCTGCTCGGTGGCATTGGTTCCACGCCGGCGGTGGTGGCCCTCACCCTCTACGCCTTGCTGCCCCTGCTGCGCGGACTGCTCACCGGGCTCCAACAGGTTCCGCCCGGGCTGAAGCAGGCCGGGCAGGCCCTGGGGCTCAGTGGCGGCCAGGTGCTGCGCTACGTGGAGCTGCCGCTGGCCCTGCCCAGCCTGATGGCGGGCCTGCGGGTGGCTGCCGTGATCTCCGTGGGGGTGGCCACGATCGGCGCGGCGATTGGTGCCGGTGGTTTGGGGGTATTCATCTTCCGGGGCATCGCCACGGTGAACAACACCCTGCTGCTGGCCGGGGCCCTGCCGGCGGCGGCCATTGCCCTGGCTGCCGATGCCTGCCTGGGTGCCCTCGAGACACACCTGACCCAGGGGTCGCGGCAGCCCCTCCAAAGGTCACGGCTATGGCAGTGGTTCCGGGAGTGGCTCCGGCGGCGGTGGGCCCTGGCGACGGCCCTGGCCGGCGCGGCCCTGCTTGCTATCGCCCTCGGCTGGCATCAGCTGGCCCCTCCAGGCCCTGCTGGCTCGGTGGTGATCGGGGCCAAGGGTTTTACCGAACAGCAGTTGCTCGGTGAACTGCTGGCCCAGGAGATCGAAGAACACACTTCGCTGCAGGTGCGGCGCGAATTCAGCCTTGGCAGCACCTTTCTCTGCCATGAGGCCGTGCGCCAGGGCCGGGTCGATGGCTACGTCGAATACACCGGCACGGCTTGGTCGGCGATCCTCAAGCAGTCCTCGGGCCCTGGCGCCAGCGACCGCGCCAACCTCTGGAACCGTGCTCGCCGGCTTTACGCCGAGCGCTACGGGCTGCGGATGTTCCCCTCGCTTGGCTTCGAGAACACCTTTGCGATTTTGATCCGCCGGGCCCAGGGGCAGCAACTCGGGCTCCAGACCATCAGCCAGGCGGTGCTGCCGGCCCGCGCTTGGCGGGCCGCCTTCGGCTACGAGTTTCTCAACCGGGGCGACGGCTACCCGGGGCTGGCGAGCCGCTATGGCCTGCGTTTCGCCGCGCCGCCTACGGCCATGGATCTGGGCCTCACCTACCGGGCCCTGGCCGACGGCCGGGTTGATTTGATTGCAGGCGACAGCACCAGCGGCCTGATTCCGGCCCTGAAGCTGCAGGTGCTTCTGGACGACCGCCACTACTTCCCCGCCTATGACGCGGTGCCCGTGTTCAACGCCGCAAGCCTGGAGCGCCATCCGGAGCTAGTGCCGGTGCTGGAGAACCTGGCGGGCCGCATCTCGGCCGTCACCATGCAACAGCTCAATGCCGCGGTGGATCTGGAGCACCAGAGCCCCGAACTGGTGGTGCGCCGCTGGCGGCAGGATCACTGAACAGGCCCCTTCCAGGCAGGATGGCGTGCGCCCCAGGGGTGTTAACACTGCGGCAAGCCCTACCGATTCCACCGCCGTGGCCCGCCCCATCCCTCCCGCCGAGATCCACTGGAGTGGTAGCCGCCGCGATCGCCGCGCCCTGGCCCAGCGCGACGACTGGAGCGGCATCACCGGGCTGGAGCAGCTCTGGCCCGTGCTGGCCGAGCGCCACGGCGATGCCCTGGCCCTGGAGGCTCCCCACGCCGCCACGCCTGAGCAGTTCAGCTACCGCCAGCTGCACCAGTGCATCGAGCAGGCCGCAGCAGCCTTCGCTGGCCTGGGGGTGGGCGACGGGGATGTGGTGGCCCTTTTCGCCGAAAACAGCCCCCGCTGGCTCCAGGTTGACCAGGGGTTGATGCGGGCCGGAGCAGCTGACGCGGTGCGGGGCAGCGCCGCCCCAGTCGAGGAGCTGCGTTACATCCTGGAAGACTCCGGTGCCAGCGGCCTGGTGGTGGAATCGGCGGCCCTGCTCGCCAAGCTCGCCCTCGCCGCTGAGGAGTGGGCCCGGTTGCGTTTCGTGTTGGTGCTGGAGGGGGAGCGGGGCGACGGGGTGCCGGCGGTGCCCTGCCTGGGCTGGGGCGAGCTACTCGAGCGGGGGGCGACGGCATTGGCCTGCGGCCGGCCGGCTCCGCCCCCGCCACGGGATGGGGCCCGCCTCGCCACCATCCTCTACACCTCCGGCACCACGGGGCAGCCCAAGGGCGTGCCCCTGAGCCAGGCAAACCTGCTGCACCAGCTGCGCCACCTGGGGGTGGCCGTGGCCCCCCGGCCCGGCGAGAGGGCAGTGAGCGTGCTGCCGATCTGGCACTCCTACGAGCGCAGCGCCGAATACTTCCTGCTTTCCTGCGGCTGCCGGCAGACCTACACCACCCTCAAGCAGCTGCGCGCCGACCTGCAGCGGGTGCGCCCCCAATATCTGATCAGCGTGCCGCGCCTGTGGGAGGCCCTGCTCACCGGCTTCGAAGATGCCCTGGCGGCCATGCCGGTGTCGCGGCAGCGGTTGCTGCGAGCTGCCCTGGCCAACAGCCGCGCCTTCGGGCAGAGGCGCCGCCAGGCCCTGGATCTCACCCTCACGCCGGAGAACTGGCCGGCGCGGCTGGGCGCGGCGGCGGTGGCCCTGCTGCGCTGGCCCCTGCACCGGCTGGCGGCGGCGCTGCTGTGGCCCAAGCTGCGCCAGCAACTGGTGGGTGGCCGGCTGCGCACGGCGATCAGCGGTGGGGGCGCCTTGGCCCTGCATGTGGATGGCTTCTTCGAGGCGATCGGTATCGAGCTGCTGGTGGGCTATGGCCTCACCGAAACCAGCCCGGTGCTCACCTGCCGGCGCAGCTGGTGCAATCGCCGTGGCAGTGCCGGCCAGCCCCTGCCGGACACTGAACTGCGGATCGTGGAAAGCGAAACCGGCATGCCCCTGCTTCTGGGTCAGCGGGGCCGGGTTCTGGCCCGGGGGCCCCAGGTGATGGCTGGCTACTGGCACAAGCCCGAGGCCACCGCGGCGGTGTTTGCCAAGGAGGGCTGGTTTGACACCGGCGACCTGGGCCAGCTACTGGCCGATGGCTCCCTGGTGCTCACGGGCCGGGCGAAGGACACGATCGTGCTCAGCAGTGGCGAGAACATCGAGCCCGGCCCCCTGGAGGAGGCCCTGGTGGCTAGCCCCCTGATCGAGCAGGTGATGGTGGTGGGGCAAGACCGCAAGCAGCTCGGCGGCCTGCTGGTGCCCAGGGCCGAGGCCCTGGCGGCCTTCGCCGCCGCCGCTGGCGATCTGGGCGATGGCGCCCTGTTGCGGGCCCTTGCGCGCGAGTGCAACCGGCTGCTGGCCTCGCGCCCCGGCTCCCGGCCTGAGGAGCGCCTGGCCGGCGTCGCCCTGGTGGAGCCCTTCACGCTGGAGAACGGCCTGCTCACCCAGACCCTCAAGCAGCGCCGCGATCGCATCGCTGAGCGGGATGCCAGCTGGATCGACGCCATCTACGCCCCTCGCTGAGGTGCGGCCAACCGGCCGTTGACCCAGGTGCGCCTGGCTGACAGCCTGGGCGCTGCTTTGCACTTCCCATGGCCGACGCCACCCTCACGATCAAGCGCAGCATCACCGTGCGGGCAGTGGTGACTCCCCGCTGGAAGGAGGACGCCGAGCGCGAGCTCAGCAATGCCATCGCCAACGTCGATGGTCAGCTTTCCCAGCTGGAGCAGGAGGGCCAGCAGCTGATCGATGAGATTCGCCGCCAGAGCGCCAATCCCCTCGACCCCCGGGTGCAGGAGCAGGTGGGGTCGGTGCAGGAGCAGGTGGCCAGCAAGCGGGCTGAACTGGATGAGCAGAAACGCCAGATGCTCGAGCAGCAGCGTCAGGTGCGCGAACTCGAGATGGAGCAGATCGTCGAGCAGGGGCAGATTGAGAGTTTCTGCGAGGTGCGGGTGGGCGACAACTTGGTGGAAAAACTGCAGGCTGCCGTGCTGGTGCGCGACGGCTTGATCGAGGCGATTGAGGCCAGCTGAGCCCGATCACCCTTGCCTGCTTGGGCGCCGTTACCCCTATTTCTTGCTGCCCTCCAGATTGGTGTCGGAGCTGTTCTGGTGGCCGTTGATGTGCTTCTCGCAGGCACTCGCGCTCAGACCCATAAGGACTGCCGTGGCGCTCAGGGCAAGCAGGAGCAGGCGTTTCATCGTGGGGCTAGGAGCTAATGGGAGCCTATCGGCAGATCGGTAATTGTGCCCGGGGTGTGCGGGGGTTCCCACCGGTGCTTGGGCGGCAGAGCGCTTGTGGAGATTGCCTTTGTGGGGTTTTCACGGCGTTTTAGAGTCCCCCCACACCCCCGGCTCTGACCCATCTCCCCTGTTGGAGAAAAGTTGGCACAAGGGTTGGAACACCTCTTCAAAAGGCAAGCGGGCACTGGTTTATGGCAACCCACGAAATCTTCATGCCCGCCCTCTCCTCCACCATGACGGAGGGCAAGATCGTGGAGTGGCTCAAGCAGCCCGGCGACAAGGTGGAGCGGGGTGAGTCCGTGCTTGTTGTCGAGAGTGACAAGGCCGATATGGACGTGGAGTCTTTTAACGAGGGTTACCTGGCTGCCGTTTTGATGCCTGCCGGCGGCACGGCTCCGGTGGGCGAGACCATTGGCCTGATCGTGGAGACGGAGGCCGAGATTGCCGCCGCTGCTGCCAAGTCACCGGTGGCGCCCGCTGCTGCTGTTGCTCCTGCACCCGCGCCTGTCCCAGTGGCGGCCCCAGCAGTTGCTCCAGCAACTCCCCAAGCAGTTGCTCCAGTAAAGGCTCCGGCAGTTGCCCCCGTAATTGCTCCCGTAATTCCCCCCGTAGTGGCGGCGCAGGCCGCCACGGCCAGCGGCCGGGTGGTGGCATCGCCCCGGGCCAAGAAGCTCGCCAGCCAGCTCGGCGTTGACCTGGCCGGCCTGCGCGGCAGTGGTCCCCATGGCCGGATCCAGGCCGACGACGTGCTGGCTGCCACCGGTCAACCGATCACGGTGCCCCGAGTGGCCGAGGGATCCGGCCCGGCTGTCATGGCTGCTGCGCTCGGAAATGGCGCCAGCTCACCGGCGCCTGCGCCCGCCGGTGAGGCCTTCGGGCGTCCTGGCGAGAGCGTCGGCTTCAACACCCTCCAGAACGCAGTCAACCGCAACATGGTGGCCAGCCTGGCGGTGCCCTGCTTCCGGGTTGGCTACACCATCACCACCACCAAGCTCGATTCCCTCTACAAGCAGCTCAAGCCCAAGGGCGTCACCATGACTGCCCTGCTGGCCAAGGCCGTGGGCGTGGTGTTGGCCCGTCATCCCCAGGTGAATGCTGCTACCACTGCCGATGCCAGCGCCATGGCCTATCCAGCTGGTGTGAATGTGGCAGTGGCTGTGGCCATGGAGGACGGCGGCCTGATCACACCGGTGCTCGCCAACGCTGATACAACCGACATCTATTCGCTGGCCCGCAGCTGGGCCGATCTGG
>NZ_JAGQCQ010000216.1:0-6406 GCF_024346275.1 Cyanobium sp. BA20m-p-22 | reverse complement strand
GGGCTTCGGCATCAAGGAGGTGTTCTCCAACTTTGTAAGCGGCATCTGGCTGCTGTTCGAGGGCTCGGTAAGGCCAGGCGAAGTGCTGATGCTCGACGGAGATCCCTGTGAGGTGCGCCACCTCGGGTTGCGGGCCACCCTGCTCTGGCGCAACCGGGACAACGCCGAACTGCTGATCCCCAACCAGACCTTTTTCACCACAGCGGCCACCACGTACACCGCCAGCGATCGCATGCGCCGCAGCCAGGTAACTGTCGGAGCGGCCTACCACCACGACCCAGCTGAGGTGATCGCCCTGCTGGAAGCCACCGCCTTGGAAGTGCCGCGGGTGCTGCCTACTCCGGGCCCCAAGGCCTTGCTCCTGAACTATGGCGATTCCGCCATTCACTACGCCCTGCGCTTCTGGATCGCCAGTCCCATGGACAACGTCGGGATCTGCAGCGAAGTGAACCAGGCGATCTGGCAGGCATTCCGGCGGGGCGGTATCGAGATTCCCTTCCCCCAACAGGTGCAGTACCCAATGGCATGGCCCCCCGAAGACCAGCAGGGCAAGCAGGTCAATTCGATATGAGCTGTTAGACCTTCAGCCGGTCGACAGCAAGCTCTAACAGCTCAATTGAAACATCTTCGGCCGAATCGAGATCGGAGAAGTCGAAAGGGTTGTCAATATCGTCGATCAAACGCAGCAGCAAGATCACGATGAAAGAAATCACCGCTATAAAGAAGACAGATTCGGCTATATTTTCTGTGCGGGCCATAACCAGGCCGCCAAACAATAGCACGGCAGCAATGTCTGCCATCCAGTAAACTAGGGGGACAAAGGTAGTATCACGGATGGTCTGCACCCGGTTAATCTTAAGCAGAACCACCGCCATATCCTGCATCAATCTACCCCGCAATGTGGAGGCATCACCCTTGAACTGAACGGCGGCATTCACCACCTCCCCATGGACCCGTTCGTGGCACAAGAGGATCTGCTCAGTGGTGATCCGCTCCTTCAGCCATTCCACCAGGGAGTGGCCCAAATCGGCCACAGCCTCAAGCGCCGTCGCAACCTGTGCCTCAGGGTGATAGGCCTGAATTGCTTGGATCTCCAGCTTCAGGCTGTGGAGCGATGTGGCCAATTCACCAGGAATCTTCTCGCTCTCCTTGAAATCCGTGAGCACACCACTCAGCAAAAAGCCAAGCAGGAAAACTGTCGAGGCGACCATCGCCGAAAACAGCTGGCTAACGCTGATCCGCTCGAGACCCAGGGCATGCACCGCCACCTTGATGCCGCAGAGCGCGAGCACCTGGAGAAATACGCTACGAATTTTGCGAAGCCTCCTCGAGCGCGCACTTGAAGGCCTGGTGGCTCTGGAGGTACCAGCTCGAGCGCTGCCGAAGTTTTTAGAGTTCGACAAATTTAAAATTTCTACTACTTCCCCGTACCATTTTGGACTAACCACTTCCCCAGCGGAGGTATTGCGGAACACAAGCTGGGCGCGCTGGGCGCCAGAGCAAAGCACCCTTCTGAAGGCACCGAGCCTAGGCTCCAGGATTGTAAATAGGGATGGCTTGAATTTCCAGAACCAAAGAAGTAAATGAAGCAGCCAGCTCGCCAGGTATTTTTTCGCTTTCCTTAAAATCTGTCAGCATCCCGCTCAACAAAAACCGAGCAGGCACCTGAAGCCGGTCCTGGCCTTAGCTGGTGTTGCCCAACACAAGCAAGCGTGTTGGGGCCGCCTAATTTGAGTTGCTTGTTAATCCCGCACCATGATCGAGCCTTTCCTGCAGGCAGTCCGCTCCAACGAGGAGCTGCAACGGGAGTTGCGCAGCGTCACCACGGCAGCGGGGTTGGCTGAGGTAGCCGCCCGGGCAGGTTTCGCCATGGAAGCTGGGCCTTTGGTCAAGGCATTTGCCCAGCTGCTGCTCGATGGCGATGACGCCCTGGCAGTGACTAACTTCGACAATCTGGGCTGGGACATGGGCGAACTGGCCTGGGCCCTCAAGACCTGGGAGAGCTGAGACCCATCATCCGAATCCTGCTCAACCCCTGGCCAACCGCTTGAGATAGGCCTCCCGGCTGCCGGCATTGATCCAGCCGGTGGCGATTGTTTTGCTGTGCTCGTGGCTGACCCGCCCGCGGTGAATGTGGGAAGGACCGGCCGGAAAGATCACCAGCTTGCCCCGCTCGGCCGGCTCATGGTGGCCCTGCCAGTGGAACTCGGTGCCGGCCTCCGCCACGTCATTGCAATACAAAATCCAGGCCAGTACGCGGTGCACCGGTTCGGTGGCCTCGTCGCTGATGGTCCAGTCGCAGTGCCAGCGCTTGAAGCCCTCACCCGGGGCGTAGTGCTGGAGGTTGAAGATTGGATTGACAAACAGCTCCTGATCCGGAGAGCACTCCCGCAGCAGGGGGCGCTCCTGCAGGTAGCGCTCCAGGGCGGCGCTCACACCGCGCAGGATCACCTCGGCCAGGGCATAGGCCTCGGGATCGGAGCGGTCGATCGCCACCAGGGAGATGTCCGTGGAGATTTTGGCGGGCTCGGCGCTGGGCCCGAAGGCCACCCCCGGACGCTGCAGGTCGGTGCGGCGCTCAAAAAAGGCCCGCACCCCATCGGCCAGGGCCTCGAAGCCGGCATTGCGGTAGGAGGCGATCAGCTCCATCAGGGCTGCTGCCGCCAGGGAATGGCCACCAGGGCATCGAGTGGCTGCCAGCGCTCCTGGGGGGCCACCAGCCCTGGCAGCAGCCCCACCCGCTCCAGGGCCTGGGTCACCCGGGCGGAGTCCAG
Source organism: Cyanobium sp. BA20m-p-22 (assembly GCF_024346275.1). Classification (NCBI taxonomy): domain Bacteria; kingdom Bacillati; phylum Cyanobacteriota; class Cyanophyceae; order Synechococcales; family Prochlorococcaceae; genus Cyanobium; species Cyanobium sp. BA20m-p-22. The sequence goes on along the minus strand of NZ_JAGQCQ010000216.1, from coordinate 3,632 downwards.
CGGCCCGCCGGGCCCCATGGGCATCACCAGCACCTGCTCCTGGGCGGGATCGGCCAACACCTGCAGCTCCAGATCCTCTAGAGCCCGCTCAAAAAAGACCCGGCGCATGCGTCCGCTGATCACCGGGCCCAGGGCAGCTGCAAAAGCCTCCAGCCCGTCCCGATCACCGCTGCAACCGCAGTTGAGCGAAAGCCAGATCATCAGCTTGGCCCAACTCTCGGTGCTCCACAGGGGCTGAAAGCTCTCGCGGTGCTGGCGCACCAGCTCGCCGATGGCGAAATCAAACAAGCTGGCCTGCAGGCTGGAGGCGTTCATGGCCGCCATCCTGCCCAGCCGCGGGCAGACTGCAACCACCCGCGCCCGCCGCAGCCCATGGCCCTCGACTTCAACGATCCCGAACTGGAGTTTGGCGATCTCGTCTACGCCTACCAGAGCTGGGTGATGGCGGTGATCAACGATGAGAAGCTCGGCGGCAGCGAGACCCTGCTCACCGAAGAGATCGCCGACGACGCCCTCAACGCCATGCGCTTCCTGCCCGGCGAGGTGACCAGTGCCATCGAAACCAGCCTGGCCCGTGTCTACGACGTAGATGCCGAGGAGCTCGCCAACCTCCTGTTCCCGGAAAGTTGACACCCCGCAGGAGCAGCCGTGCCCCTTCTCCCCGCTGAGGTCCACAGCCGCGCCGGCCCCGAGCTGGCAGCCGAGCTGGCCAGCAGCACAAGCCAGGGGCTCAGCGATCAGGAGGCCGAGCGGCGCCTGGGGGTTTGGGGGCCGAACGCCCTCGGCGACGGCGGGAGCTTGCCTGCCTGGCGCAGGTTCCTGGGCCAATTCCACGACCCCCTGCTCTACACGCTGCTGACGGTGGGCGGGATCAAATTGCTGCTCCACGAACCCGGCGAGGCGCTGGTTATCTGGAGCGTCACCCTGATCAACGCCGTGATCGGCTACGTGCAGGAAAGCCGGGCCGAAACGGCGATTGCCGCCCTGGCCCGAGCCGTGCGCACCGAAGTGGAGGTGATCCGCGCCGGCCGGCGCCATCGCCTCACCTCCGAGCAGCTGGTGCCGGGCGACCTGGTGCGCCTGGAGGCGGGCAACAAGGTGCCAGCGGATCTGCGCCTGCTCCAGGCCCGCAACCTGCAGGTGGATGAATCGAGCCTCACCGGCGAATCCCTGCCGGCGGCGAAAGACAGCGCAGCCGTTGCCAAGAGCACTCCCCTGGCCGAGCGGATCGGCATGGCCTATGCCGGCAGCCTGGTGACCAGCGGCCTGGGCCTGGGCCTGGGCCTGGTGGTAGCCACCGGTGCCGCCACCGAAGTGGGCCAGATCTCGAGCTCCCTGCAACAGCAGGTCAGCCTGAGCACTCCCCTGACCCGCAAGTTCCGCCGCTTCAGCCACACCCTCCTGCAGCTGGTGCTGGTGCTGGCCGGCCTCACCTTCCTGGTGGGTCTGCTGCGCGGCCGCGATGGGGTCGAGATGTTTGACGGGGCGGTGGCCCTGGCGGTGGGGGCAATTCCGGAGGAACTGCCGGCGATCGTGACGATCACCCTGGCGATCGGCATGAACCGGATGGCCCGCCGCAACGCGATCATCCGCAAGCTGCCGGCGGTGGAGGCCCTGGGCAGCACCACCGTGATCTGCTCCGACAAGACCGGCACCCTCACCCAGAACCGGATGACGGTGCAGGAGATCTATGCCGGCGGAGCCCTGGTGCCGATCGAGGCGCTCTGGCCAGGCAATGGCAGTGACGCTGATCTCCTGGCCAGCAATCGGGCCCTGGAAGAAACCCTGCTGGCGGGCCTGCTCTGCAACGACGCCCGGCCCAGCCAGCAGGAGGGGCTGGTGGGGGATCCCACCGAAACGGCCCTGCTCCAGGCCGCCGCAACGGCTGGCCTGGACCGGCAGCAGGCCCTCGAGCGCCACCCCCGTCGAGATGCCATTCCGTTTGAGTCAGAACAGCAATACATGGCCACCCTGCACGGCAGCGACCGCATCCTGGTCAAGGGCTCGGTGGAGGTGGTGCTGGCCCGCTGCAGCCGCCAGCTGAACCCGAGCGGCCAGGCCGAGCCCCTGGAAGGCGAGCGCATTACCGCCGCGGTGGCAACCATGGCCGGCCGAGGCCAGCGGGTGCTGGCCTTCGCCATCGGGCGGGCCGATGGGGATCCCAACCAGCTGCAGCCCAGCCAAATCGAGCGGGGGCTGGATTTTCTGGGTCTGCAGGGCATGCTCGATCCCCCCCGCCCCGAGGCGATCCGGGCCGTGGCCGCCTGCCAGGGCGCGGGAATCAAGGTGAAGATGGTTACGGGAGACCACCTCGAAACCGCCCGCTCCATCGCCCTGCAGCTAGGCCTGGGCGAGGCGGGCAGCCTGGGGGCCATCGAAGGCCGCAGCCTGGCCAGGCTCAGCCTGGCTGAGCTGATCGACTGCGTCCGCCGCAACGACGTGTTTGCCCGGGTGGCACCCGCCCAGAAGCTGGCCCTGGTTCAGGCCCTCCAGGCGGATGGGGCCGTGGTGGCCATGACCGGCGATGGCGTCAACGACGCCCCGGCCCTCAAACAAGCCGACATCGGCATCGCCATGGGCAAGGGGGGCACGGAGGTGGCCCGAGAAGCGGCCGACATGCTGCTGACCGACGACAACTTCGCCACAATCGAAGCGGCCGTGGAGGAGGGCCGGGCCGTTTATCTCAATCTGCACAAGGCCCTGGCCTTCGTGCTGCCGGTGAACGGCGGCGCCTCGATGACAATCCTGCTGGGTGCCGTGCTGGGCCTGGAGCTGCCGGTAACAGCCCTGCAGGTGCTTTGGCTGAACATGGTCTGCTCCCTGAGCCTCTCGATCCCCCTGGCCTTCGAGCCCCGGCCACCGGGGCTGATGCGGCAAGGGCCGCGGCCCCCGGCCCAGCCCCTCCTGAGCCGGGGTCTTGTGCGCAAGGTGGTGCTGGTTTCAACCTTCTACTGGTGCTTCATCTTCGGGGTATTTCTCTGGGCCCGCTCCCATGGCCTCAGCCTGCCCCTGGCCCGCACCATGGCGATCCAGGCCTTGGTGCTGGCCCAGATCGCCTATCTGGTCAGCATCAGCCAGGTCAGCAAGCTGGGCTGGCGCCATTGGCACCACAATCCGATCCTGCTGGCGGGCATCGGCACGGCGGTGCTGCTGCAGCTGGGCTTCAGCCAGCTCGGCTGGATGAACCGCTTCTTCGCCACGGCCCCCCTAGAGCCCCAGCAGTGGTTGATCTGCGGCGTGGCCCTGCTGGTGATGGTGCCGGTGGCCGCCCTAGCCGAACGCCTCGATCCCACCACGGGAATCCCCAGGGACTGACTAGGTGAAACTTGGCAAGTGGTAAATCACCGTGTTGGCTGAACAACATGGCCAAATGCTGTTCCAAGGCTATGAGTTAAGTAACCCGAAGCAGATGCGCGATGCCGGGTTCGAACCAGCGACATCCTGCTTGTAAGGCAGGCGCTCTACCGCTGAGCTAATCGCGCTTGCTGGGCAACTTACACCAACCAACCATGGCCAGCGGCCCCAGCCACGACCGAGCAACCTGGGTGCTGTGTCTGCCCTTCGGATTGCTGTGGTGGCCGTGGCAGGGGCTGGCCGGGGCGGCCTGCGCCAGCCTGGCCTTCCTGCTGGGG
>NZ_JAGQCQ010000215.1:0-6445 GCF_024346275.1 Cyanobium sp. BA20m-p-22 | reverse complement strand
TTGCCCCCTGAGCCAGAACACTCACCGTCATCTGCTCACCATCGTCCTCGGCGCGGACCGAGACAACCCATGAAACGCTTCACCGCCCCCCTGATCGCCACCGCAGCAGGTGCAGTCATGCTGCTGGGCACAAGTCCCGTCCTTGCCCATGGCGCCGCCGCTGGTGGGGCCATCGGTGGCTTGACCCACCCCTTGCTCGGCCTCGATCACCTGTTCATGTTGATGGCCGTGGGCACCGCCGCCTCCCTGATCTCTGCCCGCCTGTTGGTCTGGGCGCTGGCTGGGGCAGTGCTGGGTGCCGCCATCGGTCTGGCTGGCTTGAATCTTCCTTCTGCTGAAGTTATGGCGGCTCTTTCCATTTCTGCGGTGGCTGGTTTGAGCCTGCTGGCAAGCAAGGCCGTCAGGACGGCCGACGCCAATGGGTCGATCAGCATCAGGGGCGCAGTGGTTGGCGCAGTAGTTGGCTCAGGGGTTGCCATTCACGCCATGCTCCACGGCCTGGAGGCTCCGCAAGAGGGCAATACCTTGATTTGGTGGAGTGGCGCCCTGCTCAGTTCCGCCCTGGTGTGCGCTGGCACCTGCCTGCTCCTGAAGAAACTGCCCCCATCCCTTACTAAGGCAGCCGCAATCACCTTGATTGCGATTGGAGGCCTACTTGCCATAGGCCAAGTTGGTCTTTTGGCCGGTTGAAGGATCCCAGCTTTTTGGCAGGGTGGCACTAGACACTAGCCGAATGAGTCACCTCTGCCCAATCCCAGCTCATTGCGTTTATTTAGGCACTCGAGACCCAACTCACGAGACCAAACTCAACCGTGGCGGCTGGATGGGGGCGAGGCGAGGCGATGGGGACTGGGCACCACAGCTACGGCCCCTGGCAATTCCCCGAAGAGCCTATCCCCTCTATGGCGACCGCCAGAAAGTGTGCGATTGGCTGTACGTGGAAGACCAGGTAACAGCAACGCGTGCTGAGGGGCTTGGCTTTCATCATCACCCCAACCGCAGCAGTCTGCTTGCTTCAAATAGCCTTGCTGTGGTCGCATGAAAGTAATGCTGGCATGATCAGCCCGAATTCCAGGCCAATCTGTTCTCGCTGGATAAACCTGAGTCCTGGGCTGTTCTCAATCAGCCTCCGGTCGCATCAGCAGGGTCATCACTTCCACGGGGCAAAGCAGGCCGGGAGCCCGTGCCGCACGGGCGTCGGCGGTGAGCAGGGTGGCACCTAGCTGTTCGGCTAGGGCGACGTAGAGCGCGTCGTAAGCGGTGAGATTGGTACGCAGTTCCCATGCTCGCGGCCATATGTGGCGGCTGACATGTCGACGCAGGCCGAGCTGCTGGCTGGTGATTAAAGCTCGCAGGGCGTGCTGCTCAGGCAGTCGACCAGCTATCACCAGGCGGCGCAGCACCGAGAGCAGCTCGGCATCAATCAGGTCTGGTGCCTGGAGATTGGCATCCGCAAGCCGGGCACGAGCAGGGCCATCGATCAACAGCGCATCCACCAGAACCGAGGCATCCACCACCAGCATCAGTGTTCAGCGCGGCTTTGGCGTAAGACCTCGAGCAGCTCGGCGGGGTCGATCTCAACCGAGGGCAACGCTTGGAGCAGCTCGGCGTTGTCAGCACGGCGGGCTGATTCGCTGAGCTCCTGCAACGCGAAGGTGCTTAACGGCAATCCCGCGCGGTTGGCAAGCCGTTCCAGGCGTTCGGCTACATCGTCTGGGACGTGACGGATATAGAGGGTGCGCGTCATGACAGCTTCCTGCTTGCTGGTTGCTAGCAGCCTAGGGTCAGTCTTGATCGCTGGCCATGGTTAAGGCGGCCCAGCGCGGCCACTAAGCTAGCCAGATCAGCTAGCCACCAGAATCATGGATGCCACCTGGACCCTGCAGGACGCCAAGAACCGCTTCAGTGCGGTGGTGGATGCGGCCGCCCGGGGCGAGCCGCAGATGGTGACGCGCCGCGGCAAATGGGTGAGCGTGGTGCTCTCGGCCGAGGACTACCAGCGGCTGCAGCGCCTCGATGTGGCCAATGCGCCATCGCTGAACGAACTGTTGCTGCAGATGCCGCAGGACGACGAGGGTTTCGAGCGGATGCCGCTCACGCCGAGGGAGTTCCCGTGTTCCTGATTGATTTTTCTCATTGACACAATGGTGCTCTCGGAGCTGCGGCTGCGCAGGCGGGATCCGGGGGTGGTGGCCTGGATCAGCAGCCAGCGCCCGGAGGATTGTTTTCTGAGTGTGGTGAGCATCGGCGAGATCGAACGGGGCATTGCCCGCAAGCGCACCAGCGATGCCGGCTTTGCCCAGCAGCTGGCCGGATGGCTAGATCAGCTGTTGCGGTTGTATGGCGATCGGCTGCTGCCGGTGGATGTGGGGGTGGTGCGCCGCTGGGGCCTGCTTTCTGCCGAGATCGGCCACGACGGGGCAGACCTGCTGATTGCTGCCACGGCGCTCGAGCGGGGCCTCACGGTGGTGACACGCAACCTGCGGCACTTCACGCCCACGGGGGTGGCGATCATCAACCCATGGCACGAGGAGCTGGACTGTTGAACAGGCTCAGCAGTCGCTGTAGTTCCAGCGGTTGTGCGCTTAGACGGTAAGTTGGCCTCGATCAAGTCGATTTCTGAGTGCATCCAGCTGAGCCACGCGAGCTCTTTCTCAATCCGCTCTGTTCCTTTCTCGATCTGCACTCTGCCTTGCTTTGGCCTACGGCCGACTGCGTCTACAGCTGCTAGATATCGCGCCGGGGGAGGGCTGACGTGGTCATAGGAGGAGAAAAGAGCAATCAGGCCAACAACGCTGCCGGCAGATAGGTGAAAGCTCCCGCTCCCAGCAGGGCTTTGCCGTCAAACCCCAGCCCCTGCCAAGACGCCAAGCTCCACCTAGGGAGGCTCTTCGGTGCTGTCATTGATTTTGTACTGGTGTACATAATCAATGACATAGGCGCGGGAGGGGAGCAAGGCCGCGCGGTACCCGGGGTTAGGCCTTGCCAGCCAAGGGCCCCATTACTGCGGGAATTTCGTTGCCCAGAACTCCGTAATTTGGCGCTGCGATCCAGTGAATGACGCGATCATTTAGACCTGCGGCTAGGGACTGATCGAGCAAATCCCAAGCCGGTATCTGATATAGAAGGCTGCCCTGCTAAGGAGCCACGGAGTAGCCCCCATGGCGATGACGGGCCTTGACGATCGTTTCGTAGCAGCCATGGGCAAACGGAAAAGTGGAAACCAAATACCGGCCTGGCCGCAACACCCGCGCTACTTCCGTCCCGCCTAGGTGGAAACCCTGCTGGGGGTTACCAGAACAGCCGACAAGGGAAGGCTTGCAGGGCGGAGTCCAGGGTCACAAGCGTGAGCAGGGAGAGCTCGGCCTGGGCGGCCAGCAGGCGATCAAAGGGGTCGCGGTGAGCCATGGGGTAGCTACCGGCATGGAGGCCCTGTTGCAGCGTGATTGGCAGCAGATCAAAGCTCTGGGCCCTCAAGTGCTGGGGCAGGGTCTTAACGAGATCGCCCACGCCAGGCAGCTTGCCCAGGCGCACTTTGGTAGCGATCTCCCAGCCGGAGGCGGCGCTCACATGCACCGCATTGGCAGGTTCGCTGATGGCGGCATGTGCCGCAGGCGAGAGGCGATCTGGTTCAGCCAGCCACCAGAGCAGGGCGTGGGTATCGAGCAGGAGCTGGGTCATCACGTGTCTGGTCAGAGCAGGAGCTGCTCCAGGGCGTCAAGCTCCTCATCCGGCAGGGCCTCCAACATCACCTCCGGAGGCGGCAAAGTCACGCTGGTAGCCAGCACCCCGGCCTGGCGGCGGGGGTGAGACAGCTCGAGAGGCACCAGGCGAGCCCAGGGCTTGCCGCCTTTGGCCACCAGGATCGTTTCACCGTCATGGGCGGCATCGATCAGCCTTGAGAAGTGGGTTTTGGCCTCATGCACGTTCACAACACGTTCATCCACGGAGCTCAACTCCAGCGACCAACACCTTAGTCCACCTGTGGACCAAGCAGGAGTGATGGGGTTACCCCAGTGGCAGGCGGATTTCAGTCGGGCGGCCCTGCTCAAGCGTCGCTGGCGCAACCAGGTGCGACTGGTAAATATCTGCAAGGGCGGGGCGGCCCTGCTGGCCAAGGAGCTGCCGCCTGAGCTCTGGGGAGGAAGACTGGGATTACCCCGATTCGGTGGAGACGCGCCGAACGCAGGTCCGCAGGCCGGCTCGGAGGGTTATCGGGAGCTGGCCAATCGCGCCCTACTGGAGTGCCGTCCTGGCCTGTTAATTGCCTGGCTCGATGCCGAGCATTGGGCCGATGCCATTGGTGTGAAGCTCGCTGCTGTGGTGCAGCGATGGAGCAGGAGAAGCTGGCCTGCAGGAGCTGGAAAAGCGTTGCGCGCAGCTGGAAGAACAGCTGGCTCAGGAACGTGATCACGTCGCGATGCTGAATCGCTACATCAAGCAAATGGAAAAGGAGCTCGACCATTTCATGGCCAACCACGAACGGGCGGCAACGCTGGCCGAGCGGCTACCGCTGTTGCTGCAGCGAGCTCGTCAGCAGCTGGGAACCTGCTCAGCCCCACACCCTTAAATCATTTCTTACTAGTTCCAAGCCCCGCGGCATTGAAAGCTACCGCCGGGCTGGAATTGCTACGGTCAGATCAATAAGGCGATCGGGGGAGCCTGACCACTGCCCTGATTCCTCGATCCCCCAGCCTGAGCTCTGCAGACCGTCGATGTCATTACCCCCTGAATCGGGTGAAGCTGAGCTCCAGCAACGGTTGCAACAACTGATCGAAGAACAGGGCGATCAGCCACCGCCGGCCACCCGCCGATCGGCCCGCTGGATCAGGAAATCAGCCAATCCCATTGGCCTGGGGCTGGCAGTGATGCTGGCCCTGACGATCGGGGTGCAACTCGGCGCGATGCCCTGGCGCTTTCGCCGCGAAATTTGGCAGCTCCAGGGGGCCGTGGTGGGCGTGGCCCTGGGCGTGCTGATCGGCCGCTTCAGCGCCGGACGCCCCGATGATTGATTCCAGCAAACCTCCCCCCATGTCCGCAGCTGGTTCAGCCTTCGCCCAGCTTCACCAGCACCTGCACCACACCCGCCTGCTGGGTTCGATCAGCAGCGCCCTCTACTACGACCAGAACACGGTGATGCCGGCGGCCGGTGCCGCCTGGCGGGGGGATCAGCTGGAGCTACTGGCTGGCCAGCTGCACGAGCGCCAGAGCAGCGCGGAATTTGGCGATCTCCTTGCCGCTGCCGAGGCCGAGCTCGAGGCCGAGCTAGGGGCCGATGCTCCGCCCGAGCGGCGCCGCAACCTTGAGCTGCTGCGCCTGGAGCTGGAGCGCCAGCGCAGTCTTGACCCCCAGCTAGTCCAGGCCCTGGCCAAGGCCCAGTCCCGCGGCAATGCCATCTGGCAAGACGCCCGCGCCCGCAACGATTTTTCGGCCTTTGCCCCGGCCCTGCAGGAGCTGATTGCCCTGCGCCGCCAGCAGGCCAGCCAGCTGGTGTCCGCCGAACCAATGGCCCGCAGCCCCTGGGAAATCCTGGCCCAACCCTTTGAGCCAGACATCAGCAAAACCAGGCTGGAGCAGCTGTTTGCACCCCTGAAAGCAGAGCTGCCGGTGCTGCTGGAGCAGGTGGCTGCCATGGGCAACCCCCAGCCAGCCGCCGATCTGCCCGAGGCCCTGCAGGAGCAGCTCTGCGCCGAACTCCTCGACAGCTGGGGCTACGACCCGCAGCGCTGCCAGCGTGCCCGCTCCGCCCACCCCTTCTCCTGCACCCTGGGTCCCCAGGACTTCCGCATCACCACCCGGGTGGTGCCAGGCCAGCCGCTCTCGGCCTTCCTGGCCACTGCGCACGAGTGGGGCCATTCGCTCTATGAGCAGGGCCTGCCCCGCGGCGATGACCATTTTTTCCCCTGGCCGCTGGGGGAGGCCACCTCGATGGGGGTGCATGAATCCCAGTCGCTCTTTTGGGAGTGCCGCGTCGCCCGCAGCCAGGCCTTCGCCGAGCGCTGGCAGCCCCGTTTCCAGGCTGGTCTAGGTGCCGATCCCTGGGGAGGGGCCCGGGGCTTCTGGCGCAGCCTCAACCCACTTGCTCCCGGCCTGATCAGGGTGGAGGCCGACGAGCTCAGCTACTGCCTCCACATCGTGCTGCGCTTTGAGCTGGAGCTGGCCCTACTCGAGCAGGACATGCCCGTGGAGGACCTCCCCCAGCAGTGGAACCAGCGGATGCAGGAGCTGCTGGGAATCCAGCCGCAGACTGACTCCGAGGGGTGTCTGCAAGATATTCATTGGGCAGAAGGCCTGTTTGGTTATTTCCCCAGTTACGCCCTGGGCCACCTGATCAGTGCCCAGCTGGCCGAGGCGATGGAGACCGATCTGGGCGGGGCCGGCGCCATTGCGGGAGCCATCGCCGCGGGCCAGGAGGAGCGGCTGCGCAGCTGGCTGGCCATGGGGG
>NZ_JAGQCQ010000214.1:0-6449 GCF_024346275.1 Cyanobium sp. BA20m-p-22 | reverse complement strand
CACCTGTCGTATCTCGGCCGACCAGCTCTTCTACCTGCAAAGCCGGGGTATTGGTTTTGAAGAGGCCGTTTCGATGATGGTTAGTGGCTTTTGCCGCGACGTGTTCAACCAGCTGCCGATGGAATTTGCCGCTGAGGCCGACAAGTTGCTTGCCCTCAAGCTCGAGGGATCAGTTGGCTGAATTTTCCTGGCTATTTATTGACTCCTATCTATTCCTTTCCCTTCCTATTGCCACGCTGTGATTCGCTCCGACGCCCCACTGTTGCTTGAGATCCGTGATCTCCATGCCCGTGTGGAGGATCAACCGATCCTCAAGGGTGTCAACCTCTCGGTGCGTGCCGGTGAAATTCACGCGGTGATGGGCCGCAACGGCAGCGGTAAGAGCACCCTCTCCAAGCTGCTGGCCGGCCACCCCGCCTACAGCGTGACCGGCGGCAGCGTGCTCTTCCGGGGGCAGGACCTGCTGGCGCTCCAACCGGAGCAGCGGGCCAGGATTGGCGTGTTCCTGGGCTTTCAGTATCCGGTGGAGATCCCCGGGGTCAGCAACCTGGAATTTCTGCGGGTGGCGACCAATGCCCGCCGGGTCGAGAGGGGCGACGAGGAGCTCGATACCTTTGCCTTTGAGGATCTGGTGCGCGAGCGGTTGAAGCTTGTTCAGATGGATCCTGCCTTCCTGGAGCGCTCGGTGAATGAGGGTTTCTCAGGGGGCGAGAAGAAGCGCAATGAAATCCTGCAGATGGCGCTACTCGAGCCGCTCGTGGCGATTCTCGATGAAACCGATTCCGGCCTCGACATCGACGCCCTGCGGATAGTGGCTGGGGGTGTCTGCCAGCTGGCCGGCCCCGACAACGCCACCCTGCTGATCACCCACTACCAGCGCCTGCTGGATCTGATCACCCCCGACTATGTGCACGTGATGGCGGCCGGCAGGATCCTGCGCACCGGCGGCAAGGAGCTGGCCGTTGAACTGGAACGCAGCGGCTACGACTGGGTGGACCAGGAGGTGGCCTGATGCTCGCGTTGGCCTTGCCGAAAACCGCCGCCTGGCTGGCGGAGCTGGCGGGCGAGACCCTACCGGGCCGCCGTCAGGAAGATTGGCGCTTCACCGATCTCGCCCCGCTGCAGTCCGTTGCAGCCGAGCTGTGGTCGGGCCCCGATCCCTTCAGCCAGTGCAGCCTGCCCGGGGGAATCAGCCGGATCGCTCCTGCGCAGGCCCAGCTGCTGCTGGATCAGGGTCTGCAAGCCACTGGCAGTTCTGCCGCCTGGCCGGTGCGGCTCAACCGGGGCGCGTCTCCCCACTTTCTCGCCCTGCGGGTGAGCGGCTCAGTCGAGCCCCTGCAGCTTACTTTCGATGCGGCAGCAGGCCAGGGCCTGCTGGCCCTGCAGTTGCTGCTTGTGCTCGAGCCGGGGGCCAGCCTGGAGCTCTTGCTGCACCACGGGTCGCGGGCAGCCAATGCCACCAGCTTGGTGACGGTGGCCCAGCTGGGCCAGGGGGCCAAGCTCAACCTTGGCGTGCTGGCTCCGGGGGACGCCCAAGCCAGCCTGCTCAGCCACCTGGCCATCAGCCAGGCCCCCGCCAGTGAGCTGCAGCTCACCACCGCCTTGGGGGGCTGGGCTCTGAGCCGATTTGAGCCCCGCATCTGCCAGAGCGAAGGTGCGGCCCTCACCCGCCTGCGGGCCCTGCAGTTGGTGGCTGGCCAGGAGCTGGCCGATACCCATAGCCAGGTGCAATTCAACGGACCAGATGGCCAGCTCGACCAGCTCCACAAGGTGGTGGCCGATGGCGATGGCCGCAGTGTGTTCAACGGCGCCGTGCGGGTGCCGCGCAGCGCCCAGCGCACCAACGCCGCCCAGCTCAGCCGCAGCCTGCTGCTCTCGGATCGGGCCCGGGTGGACACCAAGCCCGAGCTTGAGATCGTCGCCGACGACGTGAAGTGTGCTCACGGCGCCACCGTCAGCCGACTGCAGCAAAATGAGCTTTTCTATCTGCAAAGTCGGGGCATCGCCGCCGACCAGGCCTCCCGGCTTCTCTTGCGGGGCTACTGCGATGAGGTGTTGCGTGAGCTGCCTGCCGCCGCGGCTTCTGCCCATCCCCTCCAGCTCCTGCTGCGGGAGCGCCCATGACCATGACCGCCTCCCCGCTGACCCCAGCCTCTACCACTCCCGGGCTGGCCCAATCCCTGCCCCCGGCGGAAAATCTGGCGGCCCTGACCCGGCCCGATTTCCCCCTGCTGGCCCAGACGGCCTGCCTGGGTCAGCCGCTGATCTATCTGGATTACGCCGCCACCAGCCAGAAGCCGCGCCAGGTGCTGGCGGCCCTGCAGCACTACTACGACCACGACAACGCCAATGTCCACCGCGGTGCCCACCAGCTCAGCGCCCGTGCCACCGAGGGCTTTGAGGCTGCCCGGGCCAAGGTTGCCGCCTTCATAGGTGCGGCGAGTGCGCGGGAGATCGTGTTCACCCGCAACGCCAGCGAGGCGATCAACCTGGTGGCGCGCAGCTGGGGCGATGCCAATCTCGGCCCCGGCGATGAGGTGTTGCTCACGGTGATGGAGCACCACTCCAACCTGGTGCCCTGGCAGCTGCTGGCGGCCCGCAGCGGCTGCGTGCTGCGTCACGCCGGCCTCACCGAAACCGGCGAGCTCGATCTCGACGATCTGCGTAGCCAGATCACTGAGCGCACCAAGCTGGTGAGCCTGGTGCAGGTGAGCAACACCCTCGGCTGCCTCAACCCGATCGAGCAGGTGGCTGCTCTGGCCCACGCCGCCGGCGCCCTGGTGCTTGTGGATGCCTGCCAGAGCCTGCCCCACCTGCCGCTGAATGTGGCGGCCCTCGGCGCCGACTTCCTGGTGGGCAGTTCCCACAAGCTCTGCGGCCCCACCGGCATGGGCTTTCTCTGGGCCCGCGAGGCCCTGCTGGAGGCCATGCCCCCCTTCCTGGGTGGCGGCGAGATGATTCAGGACGTGTATTTGGATCACAGCAGCTGGGCCGAGCTGCCCCACAAGTTCGAGGCCGGCACACCGGCGATCGCTGAGGCGATCGGCATGGGCGCCGCCCTCGACTACCTCAGTGCCATTGGCCTCGAGCGCATCCATGCCTGGGAGCAGCTGCTCACCCGCCAGCTGTTTGAGCGCCTGCAGGCGATCGAGGGGGTGCGGATCCTGGGCCCTACCCCCGAGCAACAACCCGACCGCGGCGCCCTGGCGGCCTTCACCGTCGACGGGTTGCATGCCAACGACATAGCTGCCCTGCTCGATTCAGCCGGCATCTGCATCCGCAGCGGCCACCACTGCACCCAGCCGCTGCACCGGCTCTACGGCCTCCCCGGCTCGGCCCGCGCCAGCCTGGGCTTCACCACCACCCCTGAAGAGATCGATCGCTTCGCCGCGGAGCTGGAGGGCACGATCACCTTCCTGCGTGAGCACAGCTAGCTAGGCCGGCGTCAGCAGCGCCAGCGCCTCGGCTTTGTCGGGTCCAGCCCAGATCCAGGAAAGGGTCCAGCCCTGGTTGCGGGCTGTGGTTCCGATCGCTTCGCGGTCAGCGGGCAGGTCGAAGTTGCTCACGTGGAAGCAGGCATGGGCCAGTTGCTGCGGCTCGAGGGCAGTCCCCCAGTGGTTGCTCATCCGTTGGGTGTAGCGCAGTCGAAAGTCGTCAACCGTTTCACCGGGTTCCCGAAAAATATCGGCCCAGAGAAAAATGCCGCCGGGGCTGATCTTCTTGCGGGCCCCCGCCAGGAAGGCCTCTTGGCTCTCCCCATCCAGGTGGTGGATGGCGAAGGAGGAATAGAGGATGTCCACCGGATTGGTGGCCGGAGCCGCTTCAGCAGCTGGCGCCGTGGCCCACTCCAGCAGGTCAGCCTGGATCCAGTCACAGGGGTAGGGCACCTCCCCCAGGGCTTTGGCAGCTAGGGGCAGGACGCTGCTGGCCTGATCCATCCCCAGGAGCGAACCGAGGGGGAGGTCCCGCAGCACTGCTGCCAGGGGGTCGGCATCGCCACAGCCCAGGTCTACAAAGTGGGGGCGGTGCCCAGCTGGGGCCCCATCGAAGTAGTGCTTGAGAACCTGCTCCACCGCCCCAACCAGGGCCCGATGGTGCATGAAATCGTGTTGCACGATTGTTTTATAGGTGCTCCATTGGTTTTCAAAGAAGTCCATGGGCGCTCGGCAACCAGTTCATTGTGCTCGCCATAGGCTGGCCGAACGTCCGAGTCCCGATGGCGACGCGCAACGCCCCAAGTCTGTTTCTGGTGGTACTAGGTGGCCGTGCACCGGGCTGTCACATCGAGCTCCACGACGTGCGCTTCGTGGCCGGCAACACGATCGAAGCGGCGCTTCCGGAGTTGCGGCGCCAGTGGTTCGGGAGGCGTGAGGGCCTGCTCCTGGACAGCTACATGGCGGTGCGAGCGGTGGATGGCTACGCGGTGAGCCTCGGGGGCGAGGCGTCCGCGCCCCGGCCCGAGCGGCTCTGGTTTGTCAACCTGGGCGCCTACCGCCCTGATTCGCTGGCGGAGCTGCACCACTTCGGCCTGGTGGTGGCCCGCTCACCCCAGGCGGCCAAGGCTGCCGCCAAGCGCCAGTGGCTGCGCGGCGCCCTGCAGCAGCACAAGGATGATCTGGTGGGCGTAGACGACTGCCTGGCGATCGAGCAGCTGGAGCTGCTGGGCGGCGAGCGCTGGCATGTGCAGCTGGAGCCCCACCCGGAGGGCCTGAGCCAGAGCCAGGTGCCGGATTGGTTCGGCTATCGGCTGATTTGAGCTGATTGGGGCCGCTGCAGCGCTCGAAGCAGCAGGCAGACAGATTTCATGACTGCAAGCGCTATTACGTCTGTTGTCGATCCTCGGATCCTTCAGATCGCGGCTGCGATTCGGGCGGAGATCCCCTACTCGGACATGCGTCTGTTCGGATCGCGGGCTTGCGGGACGGGGCGCCCAGATTCCGATGCAGATCTGTTGATCATCGTCCCGGATGCCTGGCTGGCGCAGCACAGCCGGCTTGTGGTTCTCGGTTGGCTGAGCCGAAAGTTTTCGAGCCACCGCCTGCCTCTTGATTTACTGCTGTACTCCCAGAGTGAGGTGGCTGCTCGTCGTGAATGTCGTCAGGCGGTGACCACGGTGGCGTGCCGTGAGGGGATAGTGCTCGATGGCTGAATACGAGAGCCTCACCGAGCTCAACTTCTTTGCAGTGCAGCTGCGCTACGACGATGAACTTGAGGTTGAGTCCCCTGATTGGCTGGCCTGCTTCGATCTGGTCGAAAACCTGTTGCGGCAGGTGGAGGAGCCTTGGCCTGGGGCTTGAATTCAAACCGCCTCCAGGGATGATCAGGAAACCTGGCACGCGCGCCCATGAACATCGACGACAAGGCCTGGCGCACGATCTGGCTAGAGCCGGATGGCCGCGCAGTGGGGGTGATCGATCAGACCCTGCTGCCCCACCAGTTCACGACGCGCAGCCTGCGCAGCTGCGCTGAGGCGGCCGAGGCGATCCGCACGATGGTGGTGCGCGGGGCGCCGCTGATCGGCGTGACGGGCGCCTACGGGCTGATGCTGGCCCTGCAGGCCGACCCCAGCGACGCCTCCCTGGCGGCGGCCTTTGCGCAGCTCAATGCCACCCGACCCACGGCGATCAACCTGCGCTGGGCCCTGGAGCGGGTGCGGGCGCTGGTGGCACCGCTGCCGCAGGCCGAGCGGGCCGAGGCGGCCAGGTTGGAGGCAGCAGCCATCGCCGATGAGGACGTGGCCATGGGCGAAGCCATCGGCGAGCACGGCCTGGCAATCTTCCGGCAGCTGGCGGCGGCCCGGCCCGGCGCCAGGCTCAATGTGCTCACCCACTGCAACGCCGGCTGGCTGGCCACGGTCGACTGGGGCACGGCCCTGGCCCCCATCTACAAGGCCCACCGCGCCGGGCTCAACATCCACGTGTGGGTGGATGAGACCCGCCCGCGCAACCAGGGCGCCTCGCTCACTGCCTATGAGCTGGCACAGGAGGGCGTGCCCCACACCGTGATCGTGGACAACGCCGGCGGCCACCTGATGCAGCACGGCCAGGTGGACGCGGTGATCGTGGGCACGGATCGCACCACCCGCCGCGGCGATGTGTGCAACAAGATCGGCACCTACCTCAAGGCCCTGGCGGCCCACGACAACGGTGTGCCCTTTTATGTGGCCCTGCCCGCCTCCACGATCGACTGGACAATTGGCGATGGGGTGGCCGAGATCCCAATCGAGGCCCGCAGCGCCGAGGAGGTGACCCACATCCAGGGGCGCGGCGCCGATGGGGCAATCACCACGGTGCAGCTCACGCCAACGGGCAGCGCCGGCTTCAACCCGGCCTTTGATGTCACGCCGGCGCGGCTGGTGACGGCCCTGATCACCGAGCGGGGCGTGGCTGCAGCCACCGAAGCTGGATTGGGGCAGCTCTACGCGGGCTGAGATCGGAGTGCGTCGCCCA
>NZ_JAGQCQ010000213.1:0-6464 GCF_024346275.1 Cyanobium sp. BA20m-p-22 | reverse complement strand
CTGAAACAGTTCCGGATCCCGCTCGTACCAGTAGAGCGAAGGCACTGCGAGCTTGCCCTCGGGCACGGTGATCGCCACCTCGCTCTCGCCACGCTCACTGAGGGAGCGGATTTCTCCCTGCTGGGTAACCATCACGCTCTCCCCCCGCAGCAACTGGGCGGCGAGCTGTTTACGCCGGTCGGCGGCGGCGTCCTTGATGGCGGCGTTTTCGGTGGCGGTAGTCATGGCGTGCGGATCGGGTTGACAAAAGCCTCACCTGACTCGTTGCGGCCAAGCCGCTCTCTCCTGCGAAGCACGACCATGGACTCACACCGCTGGTGATTCGCACAACGTCGCTAACAGTGATCGCTAGGCCGTGTGATGTTGAATTCAACCGCTCAGAAAGTCATGACCCGCGTTGATATCCAGTGGCAGAACCAGGTCGGTCACTGGCAGCACTTCCAGACCATGCACAACGAAGCCAATGCCTTCCGCACCGCCCAGGGCCGTGCCCGCAGCACCGGCAAACGCCATCGCTTGGTGGATGCCAACGGCCAGCTCCTCGATCTTGTGGAGCCCTGAGCGATGAGCCCTGCCTTCCGCACTCGCAGTAGCGTCCTGGCACTCGCGGCCCTCGCCCTCGCCGCCGCTGGCGCTGCTGGCACCTGGGCCTGGTCGCGCCGGATGCCAGCTGAATACCAGAGCATGGAGGCCATCGTCGATCGCCTTGCCAGCGGCAATGCCCTCGGCAAGCAGCCGCTCAACTTTGCGGTCACCTCCGGGATCTACACCGCCCAGCTGGCGGTTCAACGCGGGCTCTGCAAAGAGGATCGCTGCGACATGTTTGTCACGCTCAATCCCTTTCGCACCTATGCCAATGGCTGGGATGAGCTGATCCGTCAGAGCTATGCGGTGGGCGATATCGAGGGCTCGTCAACCTCCAGCGGAACAGTCCTGATTTCACGGCCGTCGTTTCGTATCTATGGCCCACGGGTTGGCTGGCTGGGCTGCACGGTTGCCCATGAGATCGCCCATGTGCAGAGGCACCACATCTTTGAGCATAGCTATTACAACAATCACGCCATCAAGGGCCTCCCCAAGGAGAAAAAAGATCTAAAGACCATGGCCAAATCAAGGCAGCAGGAACTGGAAGCAGATCGCGATGCCGCCGATATGCTGGCGCGTGCCGGTTACAAGGGCCGCATCTGCGTTGATGAACTGATCTTCATCTACAAATCAACCGGTGACGGCAGTGCAACGGAGAAGGATTCCACCCACCCTGGCTTCAATGAACGCGTGGCTGCTCTCAAGGCCCACTATGGGCGCCGAGAGAAGGAGCAGGCTGCAGCCAAGGCGAAAGGAAAAACGGCGGCGTATCTGATCCGGCAGCCGACGCCAGGCTCCTTCCGCTACTCGTCCAGCGATAACCTGCTCACGTTTGTGCCTCGGGCTCAGTGATTGGGGTTGAAAAGATGCTTGCCGCAATGGCCGATCACCACCTGGTTGAGCTCTTCATCCCAGCAGAAGTGAACCCTCAGGGTGTGATTTTCGGAATCCTTGGCGCCGATCTTGAGGTGCTGCCACATCTCGACCGTTTTGCCCTGATAGGAGAAGGTGCGATCTCGTTTCGACTTGGGGTTGCGTTCGATCGATTCTGATTCACGCGGGGCATAATTTTTGCCGCCAAAAACCTGACCTGCCATTCGATCAGGAGCCCCAGCCAGCTTCTGTTCGCGATAGCCAGTGGCCAGAAGCCACAACAGCTCAAAGAGCTGGTCTCCATGTTCAAAGCCCTTGACCTGATCAGCTGAACCCCAGGCACTCTCGAGCACAAGCAAGTGGCCAGGACAGAGTTCCTCACTCACAAGTTCCAGGCATAGACGCGGTTTGAGGCGCGCACTGCCGGCAACATCCCGCAGGCTGTTCAGCAGGCGAGTGGTGACCTCCTGTTCGGTGACCTCCCCATCGGTGCTGCTCCAAGGGGTATAGCTCAACTCGGTGGCTGCCCCTGGGGGGCCTGCCTGCTCCAAGTACTCGAGTTCGAGCCTGAGGGCGTCCAGCTCGTTGCTGCTCTGCTCCAGCTGATCATCTAGGGCCTTGTTTTCAGCCAGGGCCAGCTGTAGCTCCTGCTCTTTGAGGTCGAGTTGCTGACTGAGCTGACCCTCAACAGACTGGGCCAGTTCAATGGCTTGCTCACCTTGTTCCTGGGCTTTCTCGGCTCGCTGTTCCCAGGTCCTCTTGTTGAAATCGAAGTCGCGTCTGAGGCGGCGCTCCTCTGCCCGACTGGTCTCCAGTCGCGTGTTGATGTCCTCCTGCTTCTCCTCAAGCTCCTTGAGGCGATCCTGCCGCTTGCGGACGCGGGTGGTTTCACTTGGCACGCCAAACAGCGCGCGGATCAGCTGCTCCACTTGCTCCAGATCGTCTGGAGCTTTGCCACTGCTATCGGTGAGGCTGAGATACCAGGGGTAGTGGCGTCCGTCTTGGGCGGGGTAGTAGCTGTAGCCGCACTTGCTGACCTCGTAGCTACCCGCCAGCAGCTCCTGCAACTCGCGGAAGGCCGTTTCGGTGCAACTGATCACCAACCGCAGCTTGTCGGCACCGCTGGTGCGATCAAAATCCCAGGCGAATGTGCTCGATACCCCCAGCTCCCGTAGACGGCGACTGGCCTTGGGGATGGGGATGGAGATCTGCAGCCGGAAGGCATCGCGGCGGGAGGTGGTGGTGAGCCCGGTCACCACCGCCTCCAGGCCTGTCCCCACCTCAGGGACTTCAGCGGCGATCAAAGCCGCCATGTCCTTGGGGATATAGCCGATCCACTCTTGTTTCCAAAACGCCTTCACGGCGTTGGGATCCCATTTGTTGGTGGGCTCATGCAGCAGGGTGAGCGGGTCGCCGATGGCGATGCCCATGGCCATCTTTTCGGCCGCATGGTCGAGCTTGTAGGCCAGGAAGGTCTGAAGAATCTCGCCGCTGCTCTGTTGCGAGCGTTTGCGCCGTGCCGCCTGGCGCTCGGAACTACCCGACTGATCCAGGTGCTGCAGGCGCCGCAAGAGGCTGTCCTTCGGTGCCATAGCTCCTACGTGACGACTGCAGTGAGGTTAAGCAACACAGGATGGGTGCTAGCTCACACCAAGCTCCACCACTTCATCGGCGAAGGCGCCATAGGCGGCTGGATCACACGTGAGCAGGATCACCTGCAGACCGCGCTCTACGGCAGTGCCGAGCATGTGTTTCACCAAGTCGACCCGCTCAGGGTCTGAGTTGGTGAAGGCGTCATCAAAGACCAGTGGCAAGCAGCCGTCGTGGGCGTCCTTGAGCACGTCTGCCATCGACAGACGCAGCGCAGCTGCCAGCTGCTCGCGCATGCCACCACTGAGGGCTTCAAAGTCGTAGAACTCCTGGCCGCGCTTGAGCTGCAACCCCTGGAGGCCCTTGTTTTGGTCGTAACTCAGTCGGGTCGCCTGTCCATCGGGGAGCAGCGGCTTGAGGTAGTCACCGATGGCCCGGGCCAAGGGCTCGCTGTAGCGGCTGGAGAGATCAGCCTGGACCTCCTGGAAGGTATCCCGCAGCAGCTTGTGGGCATCGATGACCCGTTGCAACTGCTGTAGGTCGGCTTCGGCTGTTTCCAATTGCAGCCGCGCCTGCTCAATCGCCGCAAAAGGGTCCGCGCTGCTGATGCTGTCACAGCGCTGCTTGGCGGCACCCCGTTGATCCAGGAGCCGCTCCTGGTGGTTGATCAGCCCTTCAATCTTCTCCTGCAGCCGCTGCTTTTCCAGGTCGGCGTCTTGGCTGCTCAGGAGCGCCCGATCGGCCTGCAGCTGGCTGAGCTGGGCTTCTGCCTGCTGCCGATCTTGAGTGAGTGATTCCAGCTTGCCGTCCACGGCCGCACGATCTCCCTGCTGGCTGATCAGCTGATCCATCCGCTGCTGGCGGTCGGCCACTTCACTACGCACAACCTCCAGCTGACTGGTCTCGCTGATTCGCTGCTGCTGGAGTTGCTGAAAGGCTAAACGGGCGTCCTCCAGTTCGCGCTCCGCTGTTGCGGCTGCTGAGCTGGTGTGTGTACTTGTCGCGCTGATCTGCTGCTGCAGGGCCTGCAACTCATTGAGGGCCTGCGGTACAGGCTGATGTTGCTCTAGCGCCCGACGGACATCGATCAGCCCCTCGAGCTCACCATCGAGCTCGACGAGGCGCTGCTCAATTGCATGCTTTTGCTGCTCTAGCTGGCTTAGATCGGCCGGTGCAGCAGCTGCCAACGCCGCAAGCTGCTGCTCGAGTGCGTTGCGTTGCTCCAGCAGCTCCTCTGCAGCTTCCACGCTGGCGGCATTGAGTGCCGCCAGGCTTTCCGTGAGCTGCTCATTGGTGCTCTGCACCGTGCGCTCAAGATCCTCGAGCGCCTGGCCGCCGCCAGGCGCGATCTCCAGCACCACCCCATCGCCCACCTGCAGCTGGAACACTGTGCTGAGTCGCTGCTCATCCCCCACCTGGAGGGGCTTGCCATCAAGGCAAACTTGCTGATCGGCCCGCAGCAGCTTCACTCCGGCGGCCATGGCCTGCTGGCGGGTCTGGGAGTCGCGCAGCTGCTGCTCCAACTGCCGCAGCTGCTGAAGCGCCTGCTTGTTGACGCTTGGCAATCCGGTCAGCTGCTGCTCCAGGCTCTGGCGCTGGCTGGCGGCCTGCCGCAGCTTTTCCAGTTCCGCGGCCAGGCGCGCCAGCGACTCGGCGGTGCTGGTGCGCTCCACCAGCCTCTGCACCAAC
This sequence comes from Cyanobium sp. BA20m-p-22, assembly GCF_024346275.1. Classification (NCBI taxonomy): domain Bacteria; kingdom Bacillati; phylum Cyanobacteriota; class Cyanophyceae; order Synechococcales; family Prochlorococcaceae; genus Cyanobium; species Cyanobium sp. BA20m-p-22. Next base: position 1,727 of record NZ_JAGQCQ010000213.1, on the reverse strand, counting down.
TGCTGGCGCTGCTCCAGGCTTTGACGCTGTTGGTTGAGGGCTACCAGGTTCTGGTTGCACTTGAGCTCAGTTGCCTCTAATTCCGCTTGCCGGCCCTGGGCTCCAGCGGCGTTGACTTCAAGTACAGCAAACGTTTTCTGCCGCTCGTCCAGCTCGCTCTGGAGAGCAGCGAACTGCTGCTGCGTTAGCGCTGCCGCGTCATGGCGCAGCCGGATGGGCTCGAGGGCCTTGCTGGCCAGCTCGATGGCCGCATCCATACGCCCAGCTACCTCCGCACCTTCAAGCAGGCGTTTCTGGCGCTCAAGCAGATCCGGCAGGTCTTGCCTCTGCAATCGCTCCAGTTCTTCACAGATGTCCGCCAGCTCCTCGCTGGCGGTTTCGTACTCCTCGAGACGGCCCAGTCCCATCGCCATCCGTAATTGGGCCTTTTTGAGGGCTTCTTCTCGCTCAAAGAGCGGCGACTTTGCTTTGGTGCCGCGGGTGGTGAAGTTCTCGTCCAGCGCTTCTTTAATGCGCTGCTCCACCCGCTGATCGAGGGCAGACTGCTGCACGGCAGCCCCGCCACTGCGTTCCAGCTGCAGCCGCAGCTGATCGAAGTCGTAGCTGCTTTTGCCGTTTGCCAGTAGGTCGTCGCCGGAGAAGCCCTGGCGCACCCAGAGATGGGCCCAGCGGCTGGGCAGCACCGTGCCGGCCTGCTTGCTGCCCACGATCTCTCCGACACCCAGTAGTTGGGCCAACTCGTCCTCTGCGGCGGGGCCTGTGAGCGGCTTACCGCTGCTTTCGGCCTTGAGCGTCACCTGGCCGGTGGTGCCGCTGAAGCGTTTAACCAAGGTCCAGGTGTCGCCCTTGGCTTCAAAGCCGATCTGCACAACCGGCTGGCCCATGTGCAGCCGCGACTGCAACGCCTCGACCGGGGCACCCGTGGCGGAAGCCTTGAGGAATAGAGCCCGGTGCAGGGCTTCCACCAGGGTGCTCTTGCCGGATTCATTGGGCCCGCCGATCAGGGTGAGCCGGGGCGAAAAGCTGAGTTCCAGGTCGCCATGCAGGCGCACGTTTTGGAGCTGGCAGTTGAGAAGACGCATGGCGGGTCAGTGGGTGGTAGCGAAACGGAAGAGTTCACAGAGGGCGGTGCGGATCCGGCTCGCTTCCTCTGAATCGGGATCGCTCTCACGGCCCAGGCGCTGCTGCAGTTGCTGGGCCACCTGGGCGATCAGTGGGTCTTCGCTGCGGGCGGTGAGCTGCTCGAGTTCGGCGGCCTCGGGGGCCTGCTGGCACTCACCCTTGATCCGCAGGCGCAGCAGCCGGTTCTGCAGGTCGTCGATCAGCTGCTGATAGCGGCGATGACCCGCCAGGCTGAGGCTGCCGCTCACCTCCAGTCGCAGCAGGTCGCGAGCGACCCGAGCGGCGGTGAGCTCCTCAAGCTGGCGCTCGAAGCGATCTAGATCGCCATCGCCGCTGAAGCGCACCTTGATGTTGTGCCACTGGACGCGCCCCGTGGGATGGGACCTCACCTCCGGCGTGCTGCCGCGCTGCAACACCACCAGCAACACCTGGCCGCGCTGGTTGTCGTCGCCCTGGTCAAAGCGATCTGGCTCCGGTGTGCCGGGATACCAGGCCTGGGCAGAGACCTGCTTGAGGTTGTGCCAATCCCCAAGGGCGACGTAGTCGATCTGTTCAGCTGGCAGGGCAGCCAGGTCGATCAGGTTGTTGGCGCCGGCCTGGGCCTC